>NZ_JAUBRK010000069.1:0-38861 GCF_036701825.1 Microcoleus sp. MOSTC5
GACTCGAACTCATGCACTGGCTAATTTCATAAATTCCTTTTTTTGTCAACTCCTAATACTGAACCGACGCCCTAGGGGATGATTTACGCGGCCAGCCGATTTACTTTCTCAGGGCGATCGGCTGGCTTTGATGTGTCATTTGGTTGAGCTTGTCAGATACTCGATCGCCCGCCGGGTGACCAATAACGGGCAACAACTCCCCGCGTCGCCAGCTTTCCGAAAGTTCGATCGCCGTTGCCAAATCCAGTCCAACAGCCATAAATTGGCACTCCGGGAATCCGAGGTTATCGCAATTGATGCACTCCGGCTCTGGCTCATCGGTAACAGGGGGCTGCAACATTGCCCAGATTTCGGGGTTGGATTCAGGCGTAATTTCAAAAACTTTGGTCATTGCTCAAGCCCTCCTATTTAGAAACGCTTCCAGCATCATCTGAATTCAGATTAATGCTGTTGTTAATAGTCACGTTGCCGTGAATTATTGTCGGCTCTGGAACTCGTTTTGCGCCCGATTGATAGCCTGTGTCAAAGCCAACTGCAAAGACAAGAGCATTGGTCAATAACGCACCGCCAACCATTATCTTTGTCAGGTTTTTGTCGAAGTCTTTGTCATCATCAAGCATCGCCTAAACCTCCTCAGATTTCACGTCAATTGCATCATCACCGTCTTTCGACAAATCCTTGCGTGTTGGAGTTGGCGATGGCTTATGGTTGATAACTCTGCCAGCGATAAAATCACCCTCGATTTTCTCGACGTAATTTCCGCCGTTAGTATTGATAACCCGTTTTCCCGGTTTTCCGTCCTCAAACACCACGCCATTGATGATTCGTACCATTTTTTAATCCCTCAAACTACTAATTTGACCAATCACTTCAATGCTTTTCGCATCCGCTACACCTTCATCTCTTAGCTGTAATGCAGCAGCCTGTAGAGCTTCCTGGGGGCGGGTTGCAACAACATTAAAGTGCCTTGTTGTGTTGCACTCCCGCTGCACTTTCACTTTAAAAAAAGCCATTATTCAGCTCCTCCTAATTTCATCGCCCGCAGTTGTGCCAGAACTTCAGCTTGTGCCTTCTGTTCAGCTTGAAACACTGCGAGAGCTCGTGCAGCTCCACGGTTTTGCGCGGCGTTGATTTCAGCATTGTCCAAGTCAGCGTCGCGCTGCCCGGCCGCCTGATTTTCGGAAGCAATTTGAGCTAGAAGCTGCTGCACATTTTGATTCAAAGATGCGGAGGCAGAATTTGCATTCTGATTCAATTGGGTGATCCGTCGATCGAGTGCAGGCGTGTATTCCGAGATTGTCAGTGATCCGGCAGTCGGTGCGATCGGTGTCGCTTCTACCAGTTTCCGCAGTTCGCTGAGTTTGCCAGCGTTGAGCAATTTGCAAGCTTTAAGAGCAAACTCAGAGTATTGGGTGGCTCGCGCTTCCCCACGGCGTAAGGCTTTAAGCTCAATGCCGTAGATATCTTGTAGTTTGGTGATCGCCTTTTGCAGCCCCGACTTGCTCAAATCAAGAATCGATTGTACTTGTGCAGCCGAGTACCAACGTTCGATCGCAATCGATTCTGGCTCAGGAGTATCGATTTCGGCAACCTCTACATCAATCACTGTCTGGTTTTCAAGGTTCATAGTTTTGCCCGCTTTGGGAGAATCAATTCGGAATCGATTTGGAATCGATTCGCTATGTGTGCTATCTTAGTCTCTGCTTACATCACTTGTCAAGAGTGATGTAAACGGTAGTAACTCTTTATCTCGGTAGACTTTTGCGGATAATGTGGATATATATCACGCCATCCCATGACTACCAAGCGACCTAGGACTACTATCAGTTTTGATGATGACGAGTATGCAGAGCTAAAAGAATGGGCGGATTCCGAATACCGCACCATCCCTCAATTAGTTCTGGTTTTTGTCAAAAAAGCGCTGGAGGAACGAAGAGAACACAACGCCCAAGACTCGCAGACAGTACCTGTCGCGTCTACAACAGTAAAACCGACCACAGCAGCGAAAGCTAAGCGGAGTAAGGCTAGTAAAGGTGCTAGTTGATGTCTAGCAGTTATTTAGCAGATGTCTAGCAAAGGAAACAGGCAACCATGATCCAAACCCAAACCAAGACAGTCACATTTGACGAGTTCGCGGCCTGGTATCCAGAGAACTCAGTCCGCCGCTACGAGCTACACAAAGGAGTAATTGTCGAAATGCCTTTAGGAACTGGCCCCCATTCCCGTGTTACAGGTTTTACCAGGGATGAGATCAGTGCAGAAATCAGGCGACTGAAATTGCCTTACTTTATCCCCGGTGACTGTCTGCTTAAACCCATTCGTGATGAGGCAGGTTATCAGCCCGACGTAATTGTCTTAGACCAAGTGGCGATCGCAAACGAACCGCGCTGGGATAGAGAATCTATCATCACGATGGGGTCTTCTGTACGGCTTGCTGTAGAGGTCGTTAGCACTAATTGGCAGGATGATTACCATTTCAAGTTTGCCGATTATGAAAAATTTGGTATCCCGGAATATTGGGTTGTTGACTATGCTGCTTTGGGTGGCCGGCGGTTCGTTGGCAATCCCAAACAACCCACTCTCTCGGTTTACCAGTTGGTTGACGGCGAGTATCAAATCAGCCAGTTTCGGGGAGATGACCTGATTGAGTCGCTAACTTTCCCACAACTGAAGTTGACAGCCGAACAGATTTTTCGCGCTGACTTGCCACCAACCGAACCGAACTAGAGACTGGATCGATCGCCCGTGGGGAGTTGTGGCGGCGCGGACGATCGGCGGTGCGGAGAGTTGCGGGGAGTTGCGGGCGATCGGCTTGAATTTACTTGAATTTATTGGAATTTATTTGTTTTTAATAGTTCAAGCTGCCGTTTTTTTGCGTAAAATTTACCACTTTGCGTAAAGTCGTAAATAAGTCAAAATTGCTTGCTAACCATCGGTTGCCCCGTACTTTTACTCAAATTTCCGAACCATCTTTGCGTTTGCGAATAACTGATATTTGTTCGTCCTCTCTTCACAGTCCAAACTGTTTATGCAAGAACTCTTACAAGTTTTTTTGGGGAGCTGGACGATCCAGCCAGTAAGGTTTGCACCTGTTTTGCTGCCCAAATACACGGTTCGATCGCAACTGACTTTCAGGTGCTAGAATCTATTTACTTGCTGATCGATTATTGAGGCAAACCGTATGCTCTATTCGGAAAACAAAGTACAAGTTGCAGTTTGGCTGCAACCAGAAGTTGTCGCCAACTGCGATACCTATGCCGAATATTTTTCCCAGTCTCGCTCTGGCTTTATCAATGAAGCTTTAAAACTTTACATTCGGCACGCCAAAAAACATTGCCAGTTGCTAGCAGAAAACGGAGAGAACGGCACTAATTCGCACGAACACAACGAAGAAGCGCTGGCAGCGTAAGCTTTTCAGCGCTTTTTACGATTTTTTATACACCCTAACTTTGCCAACAAAAATCTTGGCGGGTTTTTAAAACAAAGTTAGGAATCACACCGCAATAAAGGGCGGCTCTTACCAATATTATGTCACACCTGGTTTCAAGAAACACGCGCCCCATTGGCGAGGTGGCGGTTAATGCTAGCCTTCGTGCTAACTTGCTGGCTAGCTGTAGCGGTACGATCGCACGTTCCCAGAATTCTGACACCACCCATAGCTTTCATAGCTTCAAAAAGTCTTCAAACCTAGGCTGTAACTCAATTTCACTATATTCCCCGCAAAATACGACAACTAACCGGGAATTTTCTGCGGTCGGTTTTGAAGCTGCGATCGGGGGTGCGGTGTAATGAGTACCACACAATCTACACAAGAAAGCCAAGGACTTGATACCGCGCAATCCACGCCGGATTTGAAGGGATTAGGAACGCTATGCAGCATCGGCGAAAAATTCCTCACCCCCGAACATGAAGCCCACATCGCAGGCAGAGGCTTACTCAATCCTTGGGCCCGCGAATGCAGCTTCAGTGCCAGCATCGCCCAAGCTTCGCTCTATGGGATTTCGACAAAATCGGCGGGCATCCTGTTCATAGGGCAAAATGGGCAAGTACAATACCGACCGGATATCCGGGAGCCGAAGCGAGGCAAGAAGGAGCCACCAAAGTATTTAACGTCAGTCGGAGAATTCGATGCTTTTGTCCCCCCATCCCCCGACAACCCGCTCTACTGGGAGATTGAAGCCCTAAAGCGAGAAGCTTTTTATATCAATGATGTGCCTTATATTCTCCTTACTGAGGGAGTATTTAAAGCCCTTGCCGGGTGCTCAAATGGCATCCCCACAATTTCCTTGCTGGGAGTAGAGCAAGGCCTCACAGGTAAAGCCCGCGACCCCGAAAATCAGCGATTTCTAGTACCCGCGCTGAGAAAGCTCGCAGAGGCTGGCTTTGGCTTTATCATTGGCTTTGATGCCGATGCGGCCACAAATCCAAATGTGCGGGCGGCCGAGAAGAAATTGGCTAAGCAATTGGCTAAATTCAATGTGCCAGTGAGAAGTATCACGGGAGCCTGGGCCGCTGCCTCAGTGATTGAGTCCGGCGAGGTGAAAAATACTAAAGGCATGGATGATTTTATTCAGCACAAAGGGATTGAGGAATTCCGAGCAATCCTCAGCAAAGCAAAACTGTTTGGCGAGAAAGAGAGTGATGCCGAAAATGGAAAGGACAGAACTAAACCTATTACCCCCCGCGAAACAGCAGCGCAAATAGCCGAAGAATACGGGCATCACTGGAAATTTGACAATGAACAAAAAGCTTGGCGAATATGGACTGGCAAAGAATGGGAGAAAATCGAAATAGGCAATTTTGAAACTCTACTAATGACCGTAATTGATGCCAAAAATATTCCTTACAGCGGGGACGCCTACTTAACTGACGTACTCAAACTTTTAACCAAAAGACTGAGGGTTGCTCGCTGGCAAACTTGGGACAGGAAGCGTTACATCAATTTCAATAATTACGTGCTCGATGCTAGCAGGTTTACACGCTTAGACCACTCGCCGGGTATGGGATTTACTTCACACCTTCCTTATGAATACAAGCCTCTCACAGGCAGTACAAGCAGCGAGGTGTTGGAGACGTTAAAACTAAACTGCCCGAAGGTTTACCGATGGATGAATACGGCAATGCAGGGCAACCGCAAGAAAATCCTCAAACTGTTGGCAATCATCAACGGATTGCTTAAGTTTCGATTTTTTGACTTGCAGATGCTCGTTCACTTAATCGGTAAGCCGGGGAGCGGAAAGGGTACATTTATTCGACTACTTCAAAAAATAGTAGGTCGAGAGAATTGGAAAGGATGCAAACTCAAAAATATGGATGACGGCTCAACAATTGCCAGTATTATCGACAAGCAATTGGTAGCCTGTCCAGATGAGCGCACTGCTTTGGGTGTAGATGCGATATTGTCCTTGACTGGTGGCGATGCCGTCAGTTACCGGGAGGTATATAAACCAGCCTCTGATGCTTTTTTCTACGGCTTACTAATCATTGGAAGTAACAACCCGATTTTCGTAGGCGATACAACTGGTTTAGACCGCCGTTTGTGTCTTGTTCACTTCGACAATCCCTTACCAGCGGTGTTGCGAAATTCAAACATTGAAGCGGAGATGGATGAAGAAATCTCTCAACTCATTGCCGTGGCTCTTAGCCTTTCTGACAGCACAGTTACCGAGTGCATTCAAGGGGTAGGCAAAAATCAGATTGCAGAATTCAAGCTCGAAGAATGGGACATGAAGCTGCAAACCAACAGCGTTGCAGCTCACTTTGATGATTGCTTGATTGTAGACCCGACTGCCTCGACACCTACGGGCAAGATTTACGAACATTACAAGAATTGGTGCGACTCCAACCTCAAAGCAGTTTCTCATATCAAGTATCCAAAGATGCTCTCGGAGCTCTGCAACGATTACCTTGAACTCACTGGAGTCAAGTGGCAGCGTTCCCGTGGTCGCAGTTGGATTGAAGGACTAAGACTTCGCACCGAAGGGGAAACATCGCCCACTCATTCTGATGTACTTTCGGCACTTATCCCTGAAGATTCTCCTACCAATGATGCGGGGTTTGACGGGGTTACGACGGGGTTACGACGGGGTTCAGAATCCTTGCCAGACGGGAATTACAGCCATTTGCGGGGTTTAGACCCTTTAAACATTCCAAATAAAACCGAAACTTCTGCATCACACGAGGAAAGCCACAAGACGAACCAGGAAACAGAAGCAGTGGAAATAGAAAAAGTAGGTTTGAACCCCGTCAACCCCGTCAAAATACCAGAACCCTTACCAGTAGAAGATTTAAACCCCGCAACAAACCCCGCACAAACCCCGCACAAACTCCGTCAAACCCCGCACTCTGAACTCAACGAAGATGAACTCAACCTGCTGGACATGATTCGGATAGCAACGGCAGAACCCGACCCCGAATCTGCACGACGGGCAGCGGCAGACATTCTGCCAATCCTTAAAGATGTCTGTACCAGGGGAGCTGCCAACCGCGAGAAAGTTTGGGCCGCTTTGACCGATTCGGAGCAAGCAATATTCTCGGAACTGACGGCGAAGCCGATGGCCGCTCGCGACAATCCGCAAGAACCAAACCCCCTCCAACCCGTGCCAGAGCCAGAAATTATCGCCCCCGCCGATGCCGAAATATTGCGAGAAATTGCAACAGTTTGGTGGGACGAATTTTATGGCGAACAACTGCAAAACCTACTCACCCAGATGTTTGGCTGGCAAGCACCGGGGACTAAATACGACGCCACCACCATAAACGCTTGGCTAGTGACTGAGGACGCAATTGTGCGCGATCGGATAGGCGAATTGTGGCAACTAAAACACGGCGAAGGCTTGATAGATTCCCTTGACTGTGGCTTTTAGGCGAACTCCCCACACCCGTCGTTTACCCAAATACTTGAGTTACCCCATGAAAACTTTTCTCGAATTCCATCGCACTTACCTGTTTGCAAGCAAAACGTTGATCCAATTGGCAACCGACCGCCTCACAAACAATCGTGCGTATCAAATCTCGCAAGCAAAACTGGCGATCGCAATCGCTAACCAAAAACTCGAAAAATTAGAATCTCCCGTGTCTGTGTTTAGAACTCTTTCTGAGTACGAGACGGAATTGCCCAACGTGGGGGAGTTGCGGGAGGAATTAACGGTCTTAAATCGGAGATTGGTGGCCGCCTGTCGAGTTCCCGATATTCTGCCGTCCAAGCGCGATAAACGACGGGCGATTGAGCAAGTTAAGGATGTAGTAGAGGGCGTGGTTTTGAATCTCAATCCTGAATCAGTGATCAAGTGGAACCCGCAATTATCGTTGCTGGAAAAGCACTTGCTCTCACGATTTCCGTACCTGTCGGAACAGGAAAATCTCGTGGTAGAGGGCGTTATTTTTGGGATGGGTAGTACCTGGTACAATGTCACGTTCTCTGGGGAGTATGACACTTTAATGGAGCCGATCATCCAGCGTGTTGGCGGGGGTATCGTAACTCGAAACTCTTACGGGGTTCTGGTACTTAATTCCCCTTCCGTAATGTTTGTGGATATCGACATCGAGGGGGAGGACATGAGTTGCCGATCGCGATTCGGCGGGGATATCAAATCGGCTGTGAATTTGATTGAAGCATTCACCAAGTATTCGGGGCTGGCTTTTCAGGTTTATAAAACGAAAAACGGGCTTAGGTTGCTTGAATTGTCCCGGACTTGGGATGCGCGGGGAAAAGATGCGGCGGAAGTTTTTGACAAACTTGACGCCGACCCATTGTTTGCTCAACTGTGCAAAACGCAAGGTACTTTCCGGGCGAGACTGGAGCCTAAGCCTTGGCGCGTGCGATCGAACTCCATTAATGCTGTCGCGTGGAATTTGGGGGTACTTGGACAACCGTCAAAAATTCCTTTGCAAGTACGCAAAATCCAGCAATATCACGATGGCGCGTGTTGCACCTCGATGTCGCAAAAAAGTGTCCTAGCTTAACCCACAACCCACCGCCGATGTTCTGGCGGTTGTCGGCGCGACAGAATTTGCCCGGTTCAAGCGGATTGCCGATCGTTGCCCCGTTTTTTGATTTCTTCGTGCTGACACGGAATGAACCAGGTGATCGGCTTGATGCGGTAACTCGATCGCCCGCCAGCAGACTTATCTGTTCGCCACTCGCACCGTCGATCGAAGCCGCCACCAAAAAAATTAGCTGATTTTTTGTGTGCCCTAAAGTCAGGCGTTTGCAGTATAAAGTCAGGCGTTTGCAGTATAAAGTCAGGCGTTTGCAGGTATTTGTAGGGGCTGCATTTTACCTGCATTTACCTGAAAATATCCTGCAAACACCTGCAATTTCCTGCCTTTTTGTGCTGTTCGTGTCTTGATCTGTTGGGACTGGTTATAGTTGTTCTCTCTCAGTAGCAAGCAATGTTTTTGTGATCACAAACCGTGACTAATGTGTGCAGAGAAAACTATCCACCCCCATCAATATTGAGCATACTGCTTACCCACAGTTCAACCCCTGTTGATATGGAATCAGTTCCGACTCGCGAGTGGCTACTGAAGCCCAAATACATCAATAAGAGCGGTAAGGTATGGGACAGGACGGCGAACTAATTTTTTGTGGGAATGTATTAGCGATCGCTCTTTACGCCTAGAGATTACTGCCTGTATTAATAACGTGGAGAATTATAACCGCCATTAATAGGTGGAAGTCGAGCGACTACTCTAAACCGAGCGACTACTGTAAACCGAGCGACTACTGTAAACCGAGTCAGGCGGTAAATTTTTATCCGACTGTCAAGCTCGCTCGGGCAATAACAGTTTAGCCGATTGCAAAGCGCGGGCCCGACAATAATATTTCACCCGACTGTCAAGGCTGACATAACGGCTGCTGTGTTGCCAATTTTCTCACACTTGCTTAACTTGATTTTTAATTCAAGTTAGATACTGTAACTTGATTATTAAATCAATTCACTTTTTGTTAAAAACGCTAAAAAATCACTAATTGTTGCGTCAGCTAAAGTCAGGCAAGTGCAGTATAAAGTCAGGCAAGTGCAGTATAAAGTCAGGCAAGTGCAGTATAAAGTCAGGCGTTTGCAGGGGGTGCACTTTACCTGCATTTACCTGAAAATATCCTGCAAATGCCTGCAATTTCCTGCCAAATTACTGCTTTTTTGTGCTGTTCGTGTCTTGACCTGTTGGGACTGGTTATAGTTGTTCTCTCTCGGTAGCAAGCAATGTTTTTGTCCGTACAAAACCTTATTTATTACTTTTAAATAAAAACGATGCACCCTTATGAATGGGGAATCCTAAGTGCAAGGCGATCGCGCTCTTGCTGGCTATCGAACGAACGATTCCCTCGCGATGATCATAGCCATCAGCCGGCTGCTTCGCTTGCAAACAGGAGAGCGGGCGCGCGCTCGCGTCGGGCATTCGCCACCAATGCCGAACTGCACCAACTGGCTTGTGTCGTGCCCGGCAATGCTCCTTCGTAAAGGCGGCTGCCCTGTACACCAACAGGCTCGCTCCTGACTTCAAGAGCGACTGGCAGGAGCACAGTTCTATCCTTGTCCAAACTGCCCCATCAAACTTTCTTGCCTTGGCTGTTGTCGTGTGCGTGAGCGCCAGTCCTGCCTACCAACAATTCTCATAGCAATCTTGCAAAAACCCTTAATTTGCAAAGAGTGCTCAATTTTACCCCCTATAACGTCTATTTGACATGGCTTGCTATGCGACTAGGGTACTAACTACGAGGATTGAGGAGGATTCAGAAGGGTCTAAATTACCAAAAATCGCGTCAAAAGCAACAATTCTTTACAAAAACTGATAAGTATTTATACTGATTGTGACCGAAAAAGTAGGAATTACGAGGTGTAACGAGTAATAACTGTGCTGGTTTCTCCTCTTTTTTCCTCCCAAATTTTAGCGAAAAATTGTGAATGAGTAAGTGCGATTTTCCTGCATTGTTTTGGTCAAAGTGTACTTGGATTGATAGCATCAATGGTGAGCCAGTGGTAGCGACTTGCAGGCTGATTCGGATGTTCGAGTAAGGGCAGCGGAGTCGAATCGCGAGTTGTAGTTTTTAAAGTCAAAACAATTCAAATCACCACAAAGGTTAGGCTTTGAATCGATCGAAGCAGCTATCGCCACAACTACCTAAAAACTAGGGCTGGGGTGTCAAGGGGCTTAATTTTACCCGCTCTTCAACTGTGCCTCCCAATCAATACCACTGATGCGATGTTAGCCAAGTGTTTCAAAAGGCTTGGTTTTACCCGCTCTTCAACTGTGCCGATTGCTCATACTATTGTGGCGGCTTTTGCTTTGACTACAAATTTCACTGGCTTGCCGAAGTAACGCTATTAGCATTCTGGCAGCAAAAAATTACTGAGACATCTTGCTTTTTTTGTACAAAAGTACGGTAGCACTGCCTTCAATCTAGCAAACAAACTGAACTGCAACTCTTGTTAGAAAAACGCTACCGCCTTTGTCCGATACATTAATATGCAATAGCTGAATGGCTAATAACGAGGCCGCTATTTTTTAGGCAGTCTTAACAGCTTTTCAATTAGTTTTGCTTGCTCAATTGTGAAAGTACAGCTTGCTATAAATGCTACCACTTTTGAGCCTCTGCTACAATTCATGGAATTAGGAGTGTAGAGTTTGCTGTTAAATTGTTAAATTGATATTAAGTGTACCGGGACAGGAAAAAACCTCAAAATTAACTTTTTAGGACTGATTTTTCGTGAGTTTTTGGCTGTTTTTGGCTGTTTTTTCTGAGAATGTGCGAGTAAACTTGTGCAAGCTCAGCTTAATTGTTAGCTGAATTTGGGGGCTTGTTAGCAACAAAAACCGCATGAGAACTCAAACTTATGCCAGATAAGAAGCTTGCACAAAAAGCAAAGCTCACTGGTAGCAATAGCAATGTTCAGATATATATTTATACCAATATATAAAAAACTTCTCAAATAAAGAGGAACGTTTGTATGGTAGAGCCACAACACGCTCAGTATTGAACAAAAATTCAATTAGACGAACGATCGCCCTCGTAGTTTTAGCAGAATTAAGTAACCACACAAAATTAATTACATAAAGACTCCTTGCTAGGCAAGGGTTTCAGTAGAAATATTGTGTAATTAATTCTGCACACCTACTTAGCCGGCTCAACAAATACTTTTCGATGCAGTATTCCAACGGATAACCTGAATATTGACTCTTAGTGGTTGGGTTGAGCCTGTTTGTTTATGCTCTTTTCAGCTATAGTTACTGCTAGAACTACTATCGGGTAAGCTTTGATTCCAATTCCTGCGATCGCGCCAACTGAAACAATCGCCAATGATTACCCGCAAATGCGGGGGAGCGAATAGGGAAAACAATTAGGTCAAATTGACCGATAATCAATGCCAATCACTCGCGATCGCACCAACTGAAGCGATCGCCAATCGCGGAGGGTTTGTGCCAGCATCGGTTCTATTATTTATGAGCTTGCTGTTTTGATACTGAACTATAACGAAATCGCGCTAACCCGTGTTTCCCATGCCATTTTCCAGCAAAATCTGCAACGTGCAAACAAGCGATCGCCCTACCAATAGAAACAAGTATATATTGTAGAGACTGATTTTCTTGATTGAGCAGAAATTATCCTCCAATCTCAAACTAAGAACCGATATCCACCTCACCTCGAAACCAGAAGTAAGGTGTAGCAATAGCAATGTTCAGAGATATATTTATACTGCTAAAGAAATTAATCGCCAAATGGATGAAGTGGATGGTGCGATCGCTCCTACAACGTCCTGTCAGGCACAAGCTATCGCTGTACTCCCGAAATAACTCACGCCCTTCAACGAGCGCCGAACATTAAATTAAAGTCGCCACATCTCGATTATTCGCTATTCGCGAATGTAGAATAAAGGAAAGAAAGCGATGCCCAAGGCTGGCTGAGCCTACCCATAAAGCGATGCTCAAACCGCAAGATATCGTTGCCATACTCAAAGTCCACAGTTGGGAAAAAGCAACCTGGACTTACAGCACCCTCGCTCAAAGCTTGGGTATGAGTGCCTCAGAAGTTCATAGTGCGCTCGCTCGATGTGAAGCAGCAGGCCTCTATGATGGCGAAAATCGCAGGATTTTGACCCAAGCCCTGCTAGAGTTCTTAGTTCACGGGCTGCGCTATGTATTCTACGCCCAGCCAGGCCCCTTAAGTCGGGGACTGCCAACGGCGCATTCGGCTGAGCCGTTGAAAAGCAAGCTGATTGCCTCACCGTCTGAGGTTTATGTCTGGCCTGACCCTCAAGGAGTCGTCAGAGGGCAGGCGATCGCGCCTCTGTACCGTTCAGTCCCCCAAGCTGCTAAAAACGATCCAGAACTCTACGCCTTGCTTAGCCTGATTGATGCGCTGAGAGTAGGTCGAGTGCGAGAACAGCGTTTGGCGGTTAGCGAACTTGAAAACAGGCTCGTTACCCTATGAACCCGCAGATATTGATGCTAGAAACAGTTGCCAGGGTACTCTCGACGGTACCCACTACCCTCGTCTTCACAGGAGGGGCAACCATATCGCTTTACCTGGATGAAGCTGCGGCCCCTGACATTCGACCTACCGATGATGTTGATTGCGTCGTCGAAATTGCATCCAGGGCTGAATACTACCAACTATCAGACTTGTTGCGAACCCTTGGACTCCAAGAAAGTACAGCATCAGGCGCACCTCTGTGTCGCTGGCACTACGAGGAAATTTCCATTGATGTCATGCCGTGCGATGAGTCGGTACTGGGATTTTCTAATCGTTGGTACAAACCTGGTATTACTCATTCTATTCGTTACCAACTTCCAAGTGGTAGGCAAATCCTAATTTTTTCAACGCCTTATCTCCTCGCTTCCAAAATAGAAGCTTTCATTGGTAGAGGTGGGGGTAACTTTTATTTTAGTTCTGATATTGAAGACATTGTGGCATTGCTGGACGGGCGTTCTAGTTTGTTCGAGGAAGTGCAGCAAGCTGACGAAGAAGTGAAAGCATTTTTATCAGAATGGTTTCGAGCCGAGCTTGCAAATCTGTGCTCCATCGCGCCTGCTTTCCTCTCACCCGTTGCTAAAATTTCAGGTCGCACTCGCTTGCTATTGGAAAGAATTGAAAGGCTGGCGATGGTAGTTTAGTAGTTGACTGTTAGCAATTATACTCTGCCTTATCAAACTGGGTTGAATAGTCAGCTAATTTAGGATGCTTTTGTGCTTGCAAGCTTCCTCGAAAGCTACGTAGGGGCTTATTTGTTACGTTTCTTAATATCATGTCCTATTTTGCAAGTATCTCGGCTGTACCCCTACTAGGAGAACTTTACCAGCAAGAGCAATGGACAGGCTTATGCAGTATTGCGATAGTTGAAGAAGTTCGTCATCTCTGGAACAAAACCCCTCTATTTTGTGTAATTTTACCTAAGTTTTTTATCAGTAAATGCTCAACTAAACGGTTGTGCTATTCGTCAAAATTGAGATATTAAAAACCAATGGCATTGGAGTTTGAATGTGATTTTTGATAAAGATAAATCCCAAATTCGCTCGTTAAATAGTCCTTATAATTTCGCTCTGGTAAGACGGATCATCCTTAATGCGATCAACCAAGAAATAACTTTCCAGCATAGCCTGCGACAAAAAATTAAACGGGCTGCGATGAACAATGACTATATAATACAAATCTTCAAATGCTTTCGTCAAGCATGATTGAGGTGCTCTTACCCTGCTTGTAATTAATGAGAATTGTCGGCAGCGTGCGATCGGATAGCTGAACAGTTACCAAAATTTGGTATGATATTATTCAAATATTTATCCTACAACCATGTCTGAATCCCGAAGACTTGAGGAAGCCGTAGACTTTGCCGACAATTCAGAGCCGCGCTGTCCCTGTATCCTGTTACTAGACGTTTCCGGGTCTATGTTCGGCGCACCCATTAAAGCCTTAAATGATGGATTACACATCTTCAGAGACGATCTGAATAAAGATGGCTTAACCAAAAAGCGCGTTGAAGTAGCTATTGTGACTTTTGAGAGTACGGTAAAGGTGGTTCAGGATTTTGTAACTGCCGATAAGTTTCAGCCACCAACCCTAGAAGTAGGAGGAGCAACCTACATGGGAGCTGGAATTGACAAAGCTTTAGACATTCTTCAAGCGCGAAAAGCCTCGTATAAGGCAAATGCAATCAATTATTATCGCCCTTGGATATTTATGATTACAGATGGTGAACCCAGTGATAATGAAGTTGTCAATCGGGCGGCCCAACGGATTCGGGATGAGGAAGCTAGAAAAAAAGTTGCTTTCTTTGCTGTGGGTGTAGAAGGGGTGAATATGACTCGCCTCAGTCAAATTGTCGTCCGCCCACCTATGAAGTTAACAGGGCTGAATTTTCAGGAGATGTTCCAATGGCTGTCAGCTAGCATGAGTGGAGTATCTCATTCTCAATTAGATGAACAAGTCCCCCTGCAAAAGCCCGGATGGGGTTCTGTTTGATGAAGTACGAAGTTTAGTTTAAGCCGATCGCATCCCATATTTAAAATCTTTTTCAGCGGAAGTATAAAGCCGAATTTTATTTTAAATTAAGGAAGATGTTTCGGGTGATCCACCGCGTCAAACATCGAAAACTGGACTTAAGCATGGGATTCCAGAAACCGGGTTTTTTACGAAAAAACTTTGTTAGAGCATCGTAGACTGAGTAAAAACCCGGTTTCTTTGGTCGGGGTGCGTCCAAAACGGAAGGAAATATAGATGATTCCGTTACATCCTCAGTTTATTACCAAAAACGGTAAAAAAGAATTTGCAGTGATACCTTACGAAGAATTTGCATCACTTCAAGAATTAATTGCTAATGTGGAAGATTTGATGAATTTGAGGGCGGCAAAAAAGGAAGATGGAGATCGACCTTCTGTGCCGCTAGCAGAGGTGAAAAAAATGTTAGGATTGTAGAGGGTTGTGGTGGGGATTAGTATGCAATTCAAGCGTAAGTCTAATGGACAAGTAATTACTTTAGGGTCTAAGATAGCTAGTGGTGGTGAGGGGATAATTTACGAATTCCCTCCAGATGCGTCACTGGTGGCGAAAGTCTATAAAGACGACAAGCTAAAAGATATTGATAGTGACAAACTCCAACTAATGCTGGCTAACCCCCCTGATGACTCAGTAGCAAAATCTCACGGGTGTGTCTCGATTGCTTGGCCGGTTGATTTACTACTTTCTATCAATGGTCATCAGCAAATCATTGGCTTCCTCATGCCGCGAGTGCCGAAGCAGCAAGTGCGACCCATCCACGATTACTACACCCCTAAAACTCGCCGTGAGGAAAATCTCGGTTTTAATTACCTCTCCTTGCACCGCACGGCGCGAAACTTTGCAGCCGCGATGAGTGCTTTACACGCGAAACAGTATGTCATTGGTGATGTGAATGAGTCGAATATCTTGGTTTATGACACAGCGATGGTAACGCTGGTAGATACGGATTCCTTTCAGGTTCGTGATTTCCAACAGGGCAAAGTTTATCGCTGTCCGGTGGGGAAAGCGGAGTATACACCCCCGGAACTTCAGGGTAAGACGTTTTCAGATTATGACCGCACGCCGGAACATGATTTGTTTGGGTTAGGGGTGTTGATTTTTCAGTTGTTGATGGAAGGGATGCACCCTTTTGCGGCAGTGTATCAAGGAACTGGGGAACCACCACCAACGGAGAAGCGGATTTTAACAGGGCATTTTCCCTACGGAACCAAGAAAGTGCCTTATGGCCCTGCGCCAAGGGCAGTACCTTTTGAGGTGTTGCATCCGAGGCTGCGACACTTGCTCGTATGCTGTTTTGAGGATGGGCACAGTAAGCCCCAAGCGCGACCTGATGCTCGGACTTGGATGAAGGCATTAGATGAAGCAGAAAAAGCTTTGGTGAGTTGTGGGGTAAATTCTGAGCATCGGTATGGAGGACATTTGAGCGATTGTCCTTGGTGTGAGAGGAAAAAACAACTCACAGGAATCGATCCATTTCCGGCAATTTCAGGGGGACAATCTAATATTTTTGCCCAAATTCCTTTGCAGCCTGCAAGCAAACCCAAGCCTGTTAGTTCGCCGGCACCTACTCCGACTCCTAACCCTACCGCAATTCCTTATCAGCCGACTCCTACACCTGCACCTGCATACAAGAGTTCTTATCAGCCAACTCCAACCCCAACACCATCAACACGGCGAAATTTTCTTACATTAGCTGGGTCTAGTATTGTAGCTGTATCTATTTATGGAGCACTCAATAAATATATTTTCTCTTCTCTCAAACCCAAAAATATCACAAATTTACCAAAGTTTGAATTTGAAACGGTGACAGTTGATGTGCGGGGTAATATAACTAACCGTCAACGCCATCAAGCACAATTTATTAGTGAAAATTTAGGTAGCGGTGCAATCTTGGACATGGTAGCAATTCCTGGAGGCAGTTTCGTGATGAGTTCCCCCAGTACGGAAACAGAACGAAGTGACTATGAAGGACCACAGCATAATGTGAATATCCCTCCTTTTTTTATGGGTAAATATGAAGTCACGAATGAACAATATCAAGCGGTGATGGGAAATAACCCATCTAATTTCAAAGGTGCGAAACGTCCAGTAGCAAATGTAAGTTGGGATGACGCTGTAGAATTCTGCCACAAACTTACTCAAAAAACAGGCAAGACTTATCGTTTACCATCGGAAGCGGAATGGGAATATGCTTGTCGCGCCCGAACGTCAACACCTTTCTATTTTGGCGACACAATTACGCCAGATTTAGTTAATTATGATGGTAGCAATTCTCCCTACGGTTCTGCACCGAAGGGACTTTATCGTCAACAAACAACAGATGTCGGGAGTTTTCCACCCAATGCGTTTGGTTTATACGATATGCACGGCAATGTTTACGAATGGTGCAGCGATAAATGGCACGATAATTATAACGGCGCACCGACTGACGGAAGTTCTTGGGAAACTGGCGGAGATAATAACCGAGTGCAGCGTGGCGGTTCCTGGAAAGGCCATGCGCTCTATTGCCGTTGTGCCTTTCGTTACAGGAATTCGGCGGTCGATCGCTACAGGAACTTCGGTTTTCGCGTTGCTCTGGTTTCCGCGTAGTCTCCGGTTTTTGGTTCTGTGCTGTAGTCTTTGGTGAGGAATCTTGTTTTAAGACTAGGCGCTTGAAACCGGGTTTATACAAACAAAATCCGCCTTCGCGCGTTGAATTTCTACAGTCTGCCCTTCACCTGCAATCTACTATATCTTTCTCACAGACGTGTCCAACTCCACAAGAAAAGGTTTACTGGTAACAGGTGAAGCTAAGACAACTGCCGGATAACGCCCCACCGGAGGGTGCATAATTTCTCGATCGCCCAACACAGGAACTTCCACCGTATCAACTCCCGTACCTGAAGAAAACATACTGTCTAATACAACCCCAAAAAAAGACTTACCGCTATCTACATCTCGAAAATCATCAGCCAACGTCCGTTGCTGATTAATTCTGAGTTGCTGTTCTCGCCGCTTTCCCATTTGCCTAGAGGGGGGTAAATGAGCAGTCGTACAGAAACTTACGCTAAGGCTGAAACTTTTACTGGATAAGCATTCTGGGAACTACTATTTTTGTATCTCAAAAACTTAAAGAATTGAAAATTAAGCTGTACCAATTAGAGCATAGGTTTTTTGGTACAGCTTTTTTGTACAGCACAGTAAGGATTTGAGGCTTTTAAATTTCAGACAGATCAATTGGTACAGGTTTATAAGAGGCGAGCGCAATATTCAAAACGGCTAATCAATTCCTTAGCGTAAGTTTCTGTACGACTGCTCATTTCGCCCCTGTCATAAATGAGGTCAAATCTCTTTTGTTTTTTAGGTCTTTAGATGCTGATGTTAAAGTGAGGGCTTTTCCTTTACTTACTCCAGTCTGTAAAGAACTTGTGAGGATAGCGGATTTTTTGGAGTTCAGCTCAAAGGTTTTTACTCTTGATGAGCTTTGTTATCAGTTTGGTTACAGTCAGAATGCTACTCTTAAGCGTCTGTTTAAGCTTAAGCTCGCTGATTTTCCCATTGAGATTAGTCCGTCATCTGTTCGATTTGTTGGTTGAATTAACAAACGTAGGTTTACCATTTCTATAAATGGTTAGTAAAAACCTAGTATCTTTTTAGATTGCAGAACCCAAAACAATTAATAACGAGGTTAACCATTCCTATAAATGGTTTTAGTACGAGCGGTTATATAATTAAATATTTACCGCTTGTATTTGATGGCGGTAAGACACCATTGCCATAAACGGTAAGACACCATTGCCATAAGTCTAGATTTGTCGCTGCTCCCAGTCTTAGCTCTGTTTATGAATTTATGCTGACGAAGTACCAGAAAAGCAATGCATCAAATCAATGAAACTACCTGTGACATTAGTCTAAACTCCAGGAATTGCCAAGGTTGAAAATTCTATACACTTCCCTAGCTGCCATCGGATTACCCGTTCCTTCCATTCTTCCACTAAAATTTAATGCTACAAAATTATTAGGATTTTGACAACATTGTTGAAAGTCTTCAGCACTCATTGTCATACTGCAATCGGAGTTACCTAAATCGCCTTGCCTTACAAACGGGCCGGAGTTAGAAGCGTTAACACACCATTCACCACCACCTTGACCAGTAATTCTAAACGTGTACTGGTAGCCTATTCCATTGAAATGTTGAGGATTTTCTAACATAGCGGCAGGAAGTAGTTCATTAAAAAATCTTTCACCATTAACTGTCATTTTTTTTTCGAATTAATTAAATAAATAAATTTATAAGTGAAATATTAGCATGAATGAGAAAAGGATGCAAGGCAGTTAAGATAATTAAGACAAAAATATGTCTCTATCCCCGCCTAGCCATAGCACTTTTAAACCTAGGGTCAGGATATGTGGATATCCTGATGTAGCAGCAAGGGTTACAGGGCTTAGGCTGGGAAATAGTGTTATAACGACTTAGAGCTTGAATCTCCCTCTGTGCATCTAATCCAGCTTTCAGACAACTTAAAAAGCCACGTTATTGATACTGACTGGCTGCTTGTTGAGAATAAGCACACCAGATGTTTTGATGATTTATGAGTGATTTGTTTACATTTCTTTATTTTATTTAGTCGAACTTTATTAAAAAAGGATAAAGTATTAATTAATAAAGGCTCACCAGGAGTGAACTGATGAGCCTTTAACGCTTAAGGAAGGTTCTTACTTCCCTTTGTGTTTAGTTGGATCGACCAACTTTAATAGTTGATTTGGTTCTGGGGTAGGGGGCAAGGGTTTACCTTTGACAGAAGTGATTTCTTGTCCCGTACTACCTCCGCGCGGACCTATGATTTCATACTGACCGCTTACGGGGGTTATTTGACCAGGTCTCAGCAATTCTTCGCTCATTTAATTTTTACGAAACAATCCGTCTATTGTAACACTTGTAGCACTAAATTTTTTTAAATTAAAAAAATTTAGGACGATTGTATATGGGGTACAGCCGAGATACTTGTAAAATAGGACGTGATATTAAGAAACGTTTTTATCCTGACCGAGCCTCCGCACTTCTGAGTCCTAGGCGGGAAAATTGTAGAAATACTTAGCAGTAAAAGATTTCCGCTTTTCGGGGTCTGTACGAAGGCAGAGTATAACTTATACTCTGCCTTCTCAAACTTGGTTGAATAGTCAGCCAATTTAGGATGCTTTTGTGCTTGCAAGCTTCCTCGAAAGCTACTTAGGGGCTTATTTGTTACGTTTCTTAATATCACGTCCTCGGAATGCAGGTATCTCGGCTGTACCCCTTGTCTCACCGATTGAGCTTGTTTGATGAGTCGCACGGCATCGGCGATTCTCCCCAGTTCTAAAATTGCAGAACAGGTAGGAATTAAGCCCAAGGGAGAACAGTTTGAACGCGGAAACTTCCGGTTTACCCGCGCCGGTAAAATTTGGGGTCAGTCAGCTTGGAAGGTTGAAAAAACTGTGTTAGAATAGAAATATAAATTTATCAAGACCAAAAAATGTCAGACGATAAGAACCGTAAAGGCCCTGAAGACCCAAATAGAATTAATCTCAACGAACCGTATGAGGTTCGTTATTGGACTAAAGAATTGAGTATAAATGAAGCAACGCTAAGACGTGCTGTTGATGAAGTTGGGGTTATGGTTGTGTCGGTAAGAGCTTGGCTTAACCGAACTGAAAATAGATACCTAATTGTTAATTAGGCCCAGAAATAGCGAAGGTGACATCAGTCGCAAAGTAACAGTTTAAACCCTTGCTAGATAATGATTTGAGCGTTTATCTCCTTTTTATTTAAAACGGCTCAAACAGAGAAAACTCGTTGAACCGATCCACGAAAAAACGGAAACCCATCGGCGATAGCTTTTTACAAAACCCCGAACTGAGGCTGAGTTATTGGATCAAAACGTCAGCACCATCTCCTCGTCCAACACCTGCGGCACAGCATTCAAATCAATCAGATAATCCCCAAACCTGGCTTTAAATATTTTGACTGATTCAGAACCAAGTTCTAGATAAGTTGTGGTAATAACACTATATAAAAACATACTTTTAGTTTAACTTTTACGTTGATAAATAGAGTAGTAATACTACTCTGCTCTAGCTGACTGAGTGTTGGCAGCTTCTGTAGGCGGAAGGGACATTGAAAAGCGGCATTGTTACAAAACTTTACGTCGTGTCCTCGGAAAGCCCGTATCTCGGCTATACCCCCTTTGAGGGTTGTTTTATTGTTCCTCTTCAAATGCGCCAAGAGCATCATCGAACTTGTTGATAATGTCGAGTAATTGCAACACGACGCGATCGAAGACTTTTTTGCGCTCTAATAGTTTGGGTTTTTCGTTACAGGCATTTAGAATTGTCTCGCGTAATGGTTCTTTGCCTGAGAATTTATAGTCGGCGATCATTTGGTTGACGGCTTCGAGTTTCAGATTTTCCTTGAGACATAGTTGGTGCACGGCGACCGTGCGTTCTTGATTCCAGAAGTTTTGAAATACGGTTTCGATCGCCTCTTCTGGCTTAATTATGGGCATCTGTTCGTCAATGAATTTTTCAATGAGATCCCGTTTACTGCGTAATTGAACCTCTTGCCCAACGAGTTCGAGAATAGACTCTTTTCTCTTCTGATAGTCTTCTTCCGTGGTTTTGGTATTTTGTCGAAGTTCTACTAGGAGTTTAAGAATGTAGGAAACGTTGATTTCGTCGCGTTGAATGAGTTCTAGTTCAAAATCCACTTCCTCAATGATGGATTCATTTTCCTCCTCTTTGCGCGATCGCGTTCGATCGTGGATATCGAGATACTTGCTCTTATAGTCGTCAAAGGTCTGTTCGTCCATGTTTAGGTCAGTAAACTTAAACTCGGTGAAGGATTTACTGACGTTGAGTAAACGGATGAGATTACGAAAGGCTTTGACAAATTCCACTTGATCGTCTTCGCCGATCAGTTTATTGACATCGTTGGGGATAGTGGCGATCGCCCTCAATGCCTGCACACCTTGATTAAACGCTTCAATGTAGTGTTCGTAGGGTTCGATAAATATCTCTTCCTTGGCGTTGGCATCGGAGAAGAGGGCGACGGCTTGGTCGGTGTTTTCTTTGAGGTTACGGAAACAGACGATATTGCCTTGGGATTTGAGTTCGCCTAAAATGCGGTTGGTGCGGGAATAGGCTTGAATGAGTCCGTGATACTGGAGATTTTTATCAACGTAGAGGGTATTGAGCTTTTTGACATCGAAGCCCGTGAGGAACATATTGACCACTAACAGAATATCGGCACGTTCTTGATCCTGAGCGTTTTCCCGATCGCGGTCTTTCATCCGTTTGGAGATGTCTTTGTAGTAGGTGTAGAAGGCTTTGCTATCTCTGACGGAATGTTGGGTTTGATAGAGGGCGTTGTAATCGTTGATAAATTCGGCGAGTTTGTCGCGGCTATGGGAACTGTTGCTGGTTTTTAAATCAAAATCGGGTTCGCCGATTAAGCCATTTGCCTCTTCGTCGTCTTCGTTAATGCTGGGGGTGAAAATCGTCACGACTCGCAAGTCATGTAAACCCTGTTTTTGTTTATGTTTAAAAGTTTCGTAATAGGTCAGTAAGCTATCAATATTACTGACGCAGAGCATGGCAGAGAATTTTTTATTGTGGGTTTTGCGGTTATGGTTTTCTATGATCCAATCAACGATTAGGGATATGCGATCGGGATTTTCAAAAAATTCGCGATCGAGTTTGGGTTCGGTGATAAGGCTGCCGTCTTTGCGCTTGATTTTCCCCCAATATTCAACGGAGAATTTAAGAACGTTTTCATCGGCGATCGCATTAGTGATCACATATCTATGCAGACACTCTTGGAATAAATCTTTGGTGGTGCGTTTGCCATAGGTATTACTTGCGGCGTTGTCGGCGAAGATGGGTGTGCCAGTGAAGCCGAACAGTTGGGCGTTGGGGAAGAATTTGACGATATTTTTGTGGGTTTCGCCAAATTGGGAACGGTGACATTCATCGAAGATAAAAACGATACGCTGATTCCGCAGGGGTTCCATGACAGATTCATGGCGAGGGTTTCGGATGGCGTTATTGAGTTTTTGGATGGTGGTGACAATGAGATTGCTGTCGCCTGTCATCTGATTGACGAGTTCTCTGGTGCTCTCGGTGGTATCTACGCTGTCGGGGCTGAAGTGGTTGAATTCTTTGCTGGTTTGGTAGTCGAGGTCAGCCCGATCGACCACAAACAGCACTTTATGGACTTTGGGGAGTGCGGTAAGGATTTGGGCGGCTTTGAAGCTGGTGAGG
The DNA here is from genome assembly GCF_036701825.1 of Microcoleus sp. MOSTC5. Taxonomy (NCBI): domain Bacteria; kingdom Bacillati; phylum Cyanobacteriota; class Cyanophyceae; order Oscillatoriales; family Microcoleaceae; genus Microcoleus; species Microcoleus sp. MOSTC5. Next base: position 22,772 of record NZ_JAUBRK010000069.1, read on the forward strand.
GTTTTGCCTGAGCCTGTGGTGTGCCAGATATAGCCGTTTTTGTCGGTGGTTTTGACCCGCTCAAGGATGGCTTCGACGGCATAGTATTGGTAGGGACGTAGCACCATCAGCACTTTGTCGGACTGGTGCAGGACGATGTATTTGCAGATCATTTTGGAGAGGTGGCATTTCTCCAGAAAGGCGGTGGCGAAGTCGTCGAGTTGGGTGATGAGGTTGTTTTCTGCATCTGCCCAGTAGAAGGTTTGTTTGTATTCTTGTTTGCGGTTGTTGGCGTAGTAGCGAGTATTTAGGCCGTTGGAGATGACAAAAATTTGCACATATTGAAATAGCCCAAAGTCTGCACCGTAGGAGTGGCGTTGGTAGCGGTTGATTTGGTTGAATGCTTCTTTAAGTTCGAGTCCTCGGCGTTTGAGTTCGATTTGGACTAGGGGCAAGCCGTTGATTAATAAAGTTACGTCGTAGCGATTTTTGTATTTGCCTTGTTGGGCGATCTGGTGGGTGACTTGGTATTGGTTTTGACACCAGTGTTCGGTGTTGAGAAATTCGAGATAGGTGGGTGTACCATCATCACGGATGAGTTCCATTTTGTCACGGAGGCGATCGGCGCGCTCGAAGACGTTGCCTTTGTCGAGGTGGTTGAGGACTCGTTTAAATTCTTCGGGGCTGAGTTGGGTTTTATTATGTTTTTCGAGTTGGGTTTTGAGGTTGGCGGTGAGTTCGGCGGCGTTGCTGATGGTGACGGGTTCGTAGCCGAGTCCCGTTAAGCGTTGGATCAAGTTTTGTTCTAGTTGTGCCTCAGATTCAGTCATGGTTCCCTACTCTTCGTCTAATAGTTTTTGTCCATCCAAAAAGTCTTGTAGCTGGATCGCATAGTCTTCATAGTATAGTTCGTATAAGGCTTGGCTATAGATTACTTTACTTCCGTCTAGAGAATATTCTTCATCTAGCAAGTCGTTGAAATCTGAATTTTTTTCATAGCTAATTTTAACTTCTTCTTTTTGAAGTTCCTGTGCTTCAAATTCTCTTGCTTTTCGCTCTAGGTCTACAATAAAAAATGCGGCTAATGTATATCGCAATAGGCTTTCAGTCATCTCGATAATGAGTCTTGATAGATTTACGTCGCTCCTTAGAGTTTTTGGAACTTCTCTGCCGTGGGAAATATCACCTCTGTCGTTTCTCAAGTTGCTAATTTGGTTAATTAATGTTTGGCAAGCTTTTATAAAATTGATTTCGAGGATATTACCATGATTAGACAAGACTTTTATAGCTTCCTTGAAAGTAGCATCATTAGAAACAGGCTTCCTGTTTAGCGACAAAGAAGCATCCTGTACGAGGGCAAAGAAGGAAGTTGTCTGATCATTTAGCAACTCCCCACAAGATACTAAAAATTTAATTTCTTCCCCTTCTAGTTTCTGCTCGTCTGATATTTTTATGGCTTCCTTGAATACCCGTTGTATCTTGTTACAATCTGAGTCATTGGGCTTTTTACTCTGAAGTGAGTTGAAAGCTTTCTCAATTAGCTCGAAAAATACAGAATCTTCTATTCCTTTCTCTAAAATATTGAGAGCCGTGGAAAACTGTACATGGACTGACTCATTTTTTATCAGCTTTTGCATATCGACTCTAGGCAGCCTATTAAGCGATTTTAGGAATGAAGATAGTGAAGAAAAAATAATTGTTTTTGAAATACCTTGAATAAGGGAATTGCAGCATTCAATAGTAATATCTGGATGTTCTTCCTGATGTTGCTTTGCCTTTTCAATAATTGGAAGATAGTATTCAAATTCTGGAAATTTATCTCGATTCCTGACAATAAGATCCTGCAAACTATCCATAATCTTCCTCACTAAACAAACATTTTTTGCAACAAGCTTTTTTTATATTGTTCGGTTAAATCTATTTGCTGGGCAATAGCTTCAATCTTTTGGTCGATCGCTGTTAAAAAATTCGCAATTTTTTTTTGTTCTTCAATACAGGGAATACTAACTTTTAAAGACTTAATATCTATAGCATTGATTGCTGTAAAAGTGCTGCCTTGACCTAGGCTAACCCATTGGGGTTCATAATATACTAGGAATTGATACAAAAATTCCTTGTTGGCATTAGATAAGGTTTTCAAAGAACAAACTCCTCTGCCTATACAAGCATCAACATTAGATTTAGCAATCATTCCAATTGGTGCTCTTACTGTTAAAATTAAGTCACCATTTTCACAAAGCTTAGTTGGTTCACTTGTCCATTGTTTTGGTCGAGTTATCCTATTATAAATATCGGCATTTCCCTGTACTAGATATTTGCCAATACCCTTACTATTATAAGATTCTGACTCAGGAGATTGTCCCATAGTAATGTTTGCAATTTTCTCTAACTTCTTCTTCTCCCAATCAGGGAATGGCTTCCCCCGATCGCTCTTAAACCGAATTTGTTGAGAAAAGATTTTCTGCATTACGCCCCGTTTATAGGTTTGCAGGAGTTCGTGCTTGCGGCGCAGTTGGGAGAGGCGGGTATCTACTGCCCCCAAAAAACTCGCAATCTTTTCCTGTTCTTCCTTTTGAGGGAGAGTTAGTTGTAATTCAGCAAAATTATCTTGTCCAAGTGTTTTGTTTCTACCTGCTCCGCCTGGTGAAGCTAACTCAAGTAAACTCTTTCCGCGCTTTCTCAAAAAGAAAAGCAGTATAAACTTCAGATCGCATCTGTTTTCTTTAGGCAAAAACATCAAAAAGCGGTGGGACGCTATAAAACCTTCCTCAGCATCACTTGTAAGAGCAACAGCTTGCTCCCATGCAAAAACGATATTAACAGTAAATGCTTCTGGATGAACCCAATAAACTCTCTTATTTCCTAATTCTCTACCTGTCACAGGCTCTTTATGAAAGATACCTTTCCCATGTGACCTAATACCAATTTGCTTATACTCTGTGTCAAGTTGAACATCAACTGGATTAACATAACGAACCAAAAAGTGGTCAGATCTATCTGTTTTCCAATCTCCATTAAACTCAGGAAACCTGAGCTGCGGAGCTTTTCTTCTTGCTTTCTTCGTCATAGCGGCACCTCAATCCCCAACTCATCACAAAAACTGCGAATTATCCGCTCAGTTTCCTCCATTCCCTGGTCTACTTCTCTCAGTTCCATCACTACTGCCACCAGATCAATTTCCTCCTCCTCCTCAAACGTATCCACATAACGCGGAATATTCAAATTAAAATCATTCTCTGCAATTTCCTTGAGACTTGCTCGATAGCTATATTTGCTCTCCTCAATACGTCCGCGATAAGTTGAAATAATCTTCTCAACATCCTCATCCCGCAGAATATTTTGATTCGTAGCCTTCTCAAAATAGGCACTCGCATCAATAAACAAAATATCGTTCGGATGCTCCCGACACTTCTTAAACACCAACACACAAGTCGGAATACTCGTGCCATAAAAAATATTCGCAGGCAACCCAATCACCGCATCCAACCAATTGCGCTCATTGATCACATACTTACGAATTTCCCCTTCCGCCGCCCCTCGAAACAAAACCCCGTGGGGCAACACCACCGCCATTGTTCCATTCTCATCCAAATGATGTAGCATATGCTGCACAAACGCAAAATCAGCCTTAGAACTCGGTGCTAACCGCCCATACTGACTAAAGCGATCGTCCGACTCAAACAGCTTATTCGCACTCCAATGCGCCGAAAATGGCGGATTTGCCACCACCGCCTCAAACCGCATTCCCTCATGCTGCGGATGTTCCAGCGTATCCTCTTGCCGCAAATCAAAATTCCGATAATGCACCCCGTGCAAAATCATATTCATCCGCGCAAGGTTATAAGTCGTGCGGTTCATCTCCTGCCCGTAAAAATCCCCAACCTCATCTACCTCTCGCGCCACCCGCAACAACAACGAACCCGATCCACAAGTCGGATCATAAACAGACCTCAGCCGTTCCTTCCCCGTCGTCACAATCTTTGCCAACACTTTAGAAACCTGCTGCGGCGTATAAAATTCCCCCGCCTTCTTCCCCGCCCCACTCGCAAACTGCCCAATCAAATACTCGTAGGCATCCCCCAACACATCACTCTCGCTATCCTCCAACCGAAAATCAATCTTATTCAAATGCACCAAAATCTTGGCAATCAGGGCATTCTTCGCCTTCGGAGTCCGCCCCAACTTTGTCGAAGTCAGATCCAAATCCTCAAACAAATGGTCGAAATCCTCCTCACTCTCCTTCCCCATCGTCGATCGCTCAATGCTATTGAGCACCTGAGTCAGATCGTCCAAAATAAAAATGGAACTCGCTTCCAACTCCTCATCACTAATCTCTTCCTCCTCCGCCTTATTCCCCAAAGCCCGCTTTGCCAAAGCACCAAACAACTCCGACGGCTTCAGAAAATACCCCAACTCTGCGATCGACTCTTCCTTGATCGCCTCTAAATATTCCTGCCCTTCTGCGGACGATTCATCAATTCCCAGAAAATCAATCTTATCCTCCGCCAATATGTCATTAGCAAAAAGATACTGCCGCTCCGACAGATATTTATAAAAAATAAACCCTAAGCAGTAATCCCGAAACTCATCAGCATTCATCTTGCCCCGTAGCGAGTCGGCAATATTCCAGAGTTGAGTTTCTAATTTTTTCTTTTGTCCGTTTTGCCCGTTTTGTCCGTTTGCCATTTATTTCTCGTACTGGGCGATCGCTAGCATCGCCAAAAAGTATTGTCTGATCGGAGTATAGACCCTAACCAGTGTCTAAACATTGAAATCAGGTAAGGAGGCTTTACAGGAATCCAGTCACCCTCATCTCCAAACCCGTAATTCTGCTGCAAGGAAACCTGAAGGTTTTGACTTCGCGAGAATTTCGTAAGGACTCAGGTCTCAACTTGAGGGATTAAAGATGGGGTCGGCACAAAGGTTCCAACAATCTGTTCGCGTTCGGAAGAGCCGATCGCCTTCGGTGTCAACTGCCAGAACCAGAATCGCTCCAACTGCTATAGTTGGGGGTTTTTTGTGGCTCAGCCCTACATCAGATACAATCCGCTGCTGTCGTTCGGTTTTGCGTGGAGATATTTGCTAGTAGTTGCGACGCTGGCATGACCGAGAGTTTGGGATAGTAGGTGAATTGGGGCCCCACGGTTCAGAGCATGGCTGGCGTGGCAGTGACGCAACCAGTGTGCTGATGCCTTCTCAGAAAGTCCAACACGAACGGCTGCTGCTTTTACCAGATGAGTTACAGAAACCGGATTGAGCCTACCGCCGTCCGACTTCTTGCGACTTCTAAAAATTGGTTCCAGATTGCCTGCATCGCCTCGACTGTTCAACAATTCTGTGTACAAATGTCGAGGCAAAAGCACGACGCGGGTTTTGTCAGCCTTGCCATAAATCAAAAGTTGACCACTCTCACCATTACTCGTCAAGTCCTCCCAGTTCAAACCACACAACTCGGAGACACGCAAACCCGCATAGTAAAAAACCTTAAATATCAACCGATTCCGTTCGCAGGGTTCGGACGCAATCAGCATCCTAACTTCAGCTTCAGTTAGGATTTTTTGGCTCAGAGTATCTTTAGGCTTGGGGGTATTTAGTGCAGCCCCAGCATTAACCTGGATAAGCCCGGTTTTGTGTCCGAATGATAGTAAAGATTTCACGACTGATAAATACGTGCGGCGGGACGAGGTTGATAAGCCCCGCATCTCCAGTGTATCCGCAAAGTTTTGCAGGTCGCCGAGCGTCAGATACTGTGCTGGCTTCCCGACCGCCCCCAACAATAGACCCGACACCCGGCGGTAGAGTTTTTGAGTGGTCTTAGACTTGCCATGTACCCACAGACAGACGAGCTGTTCTGTGGCTGTGTTGGTGGCAACAACTTGGAGACTGGGTTGATGGGTGGCGGAAGCGAGTTTCATGGCGGGTGAGTCGGTTGGGTGAATCTAAGATTAGAACCGTTATCTCATATTCAAATATTTTAAATGGCCCCATCCTTTTAGAGATGGGGCAGAACTGCGGCCTGATATTGTCCATAGCCGACGACAATTTTCTATCCCCCACTTTCCAGAGGTAGTAAGGCTGAATTGTCAGACATAAGTAAGACGAATAAAAATAAGTAAAGACTATTTTGTGCTTATACGTGTTACCAAGAATCAAGTAATGTCTTACGATTGAGACACTATAAGACATTGGTAAAATGTATGACAGAAAAGAAGTCTATTACCTTCCGCTGTGACGCAGATTTACTGGAAGCAATGGACAACCTAGGCAGAAACCGGTATCCCGCAAATACTCCGCACGGGTACGATCGCTCTAAAATTTTGATGGAAGTTTTGCGGCTAAATATCGAGGCGCTGTCCGATGGCTCTGTTGTCTTACCCACACTCTCTAACGTAAGACGACAAGCCTCTGACGTAACACTTCAGTTGTCTGACAGCCTGTTAGACGCGCGTATTACAGAAATGCTTACCCAAAAAACTGAACAAATTCTGGCAGAGCTAGCTGGCATTAAGGTATCGCAGGCAGAGGCAATCAAGCGAGCGAAAGCAGAATTGAGGACTGAACTGCTGGGGGAGTTAGCGGCCGATCGCACCGATGACGAACGGCTCAGGCAGCAATTAGAGTCGATGCCGACAGAGAATCACCAGGACTACGACCAACTTTTAGAATCTAGTTCTGCAACGATCGATAATCAGCGCAAGGTGGTGGCACTATTGCAATCCCGCCTTAGAGAAGAACGGGAGAAGTTTGAAGCCCAACTCGCAGAACTGCAAAAACGGCTGGATGCTGCCGAAAAAAATTCAGACTCTGCGATCGAGCCAGACCCATACATTTTTCTTAATTGGCTCAAAGATTTGGTAAAAGGCAAATCCAGAAAACCTCCTCAATGGGAGCCCACCAAAGCGGAGGCCGAAGCCATTTTGGCGCGGGCCAGACAATCTTAAAAGTTCAATTACCGATCGTCCCAAAACAAAGAGCCCCCAGCGTGATGCCGAGGGCTTTTTTTATGAAGGGTATTGGTAATAGAAGTTTACGCGAACACTAAAGTCAAAAGCAACCCCATCCTTTTAGAGATGGGGTCAGATATCTAGGCGGCAAACCTTAACATTTTTAACTGAGCGAGGGCCGCCGATTCATTTTCGGATTCAAGCAGGATGACGGGAATTGTCTCGCCCGCTTTCGGATTGAGTTGTCGGGCTAGAACTGCTGCATGATATTGCAGGTGGCCAGCGACAACCTTATAGCCGCTAGAATCCCGAACTAGCACGGGCGGAACCAGGAAACCGCCGATCGACAAACTGAGTTCCCCAGCAATTTCGAGCTCAAACTGATCGAAGTTCGAGGCAGGAATATCAGAGGTGATCCGTTTGACGGCGACTAGCGAGAGGTTGAGTTTCTTAGGTGCGATCGGTTGCACCCGTCCCCGGCCGTTATCCCCACGGTTTTGCGGTTCATTATCTGTCCCGATGGCTGCTGCTGCGGTTTTCGCGAGTGTGGGTGATGTAGCGGGTGCAGCTTTTTTGGCTGAAAGTATTGCAGGTGCAGGCGTTGAAGGTGTTGCAGACTTGGGTGTAACGGGTGCGGTTGCGTCGGTTTTGGCGATCGGCGCTGCTTCGACTTCGGCGACAGGTTCAGGAGTTTTTTCCGCTTCTGCTTTAGCTAGTGCCTCAAAGCAAGACACAGTGGCTTCCCAGTGGCCGCGCTTTACGTCGCTGGCTGTTTGGGAAACCTGACAGCAGTATCGGTTATCTTCGATCAGTCTGGCGAACGGGCACTGAGCACAGGTGAAGGTGGCGGGGGCGGCAGTGTCGATCGGCGTTGTGGCAGTCTGTGTTACGTTCATGGTTATGTCCTGTTAGGGGCTAGCCACCGCCTGCGGCCTCGTAAACTTTGGGCGGTGGTTTGTTTTTGGGTAAGCTTGTCTTACTTCTATGTCTTACATTATGACAGCTTGTAAGACGTATGTCAAGAGTAGTTAGACAAATTGTTAGACAAAATAAGACAAAACTAAGGCAAGTGTAAGACCGGGTGAGGTTATGGTCTTACACTCTTGCCTTAGTTGCTAATCTGGGTTAGGCGGTGGCATCCCAGACATCGGACTCTGTGAGGGGTATAGCCGAGATACGCGCAAAATAGGACAAGACGTAAAGTTTTGTAAATACAAGACAAAATGACTGGAAGTAGCAAAGCCTGAAATGTTTAGCAATAAAAGATTTCCGTTTTTTGGGTTTGTACGAGGGCAGAGTATTACTACTACTCTGCCTTCATCAAGCGAGGGTTAAAAGTTAGCCACATTTAAGCTGGTTTTGCGCTTACAAGCTTTCGAGAAGGCTGTGCAGCGACTTAATTGTTACGTTTCTTAATCTCGTGTCCTACTTTGCACGTATCTCGGCTTTACCCCGTGACGAGTGTCTTTAACCTCGCTGCGATTGACGCTCGTGTACCATTTCCGCTAACTTTCTTGGCGGAGGCCAGCTTGCGAATAGACTGGATCGACATTTTGTTAAGCAGTCCCTCGATGTCCGGGGTTGTGGCTTTGGCTGCTGGCTCGATCGGCTCGTCGGTGACTGTAGCGTCGGTGACTTCGGCTTCGACATCAATTGTCGGCTCAACATCTGGCGCGGTCGGTTCCGGTGCTGTGGGTGCTGTCGGTTCCGGCGCGGGTTCTGGTGCAGTCGCGGTGGCTGGCTCAAGAATGCCGATCGCACCAGGGGCGAATTTGATGTCGATCGCGTCTTTGAAAGTCCCGACCTGCGATGCGTCTACGTGGTGCAGCATCATCAATGCCGTATCTACTTGACTCAATGCCGATTCACACGCTTGCTCGACTGATTGCAACTGCTGGCGGTAGTCTTGGAGCGCTGTGAGTTTGACTTGGAGGGAGGCGATTTGAGGAAAGGATATCGAGAATTGAAGCGTCAACTTGGGCGAATTTGGCAGTTAATAGAGTAGTCATGGTGTGTCCTGTGTGGTGTGATGTGGCTGTAGTGCTTGCCGTATATGGGTTTGTTTGAGGTGTCTTACCCTTATGTCTTACATAATAGCAAGACGTTAGACGCTTGTCAACAGTTTGTAAGACTAATTTGTTAGACATAAGGGGGGTGTATGACAAGCAAGTGTATGACAGATTCTACTTATATGTCATACAAACGGCGCTGGGTGTTATACAATGGTGTCATACATATATGACCGAGGTAAGGCAATGGCTTCGACATCGTTAACTTTTCGCTGTCCCGATGAAGTGTTGGAGGCGATCGACAATTTAGGGAAAGAGCGTTATCCGGCGACTAATACTAAACACGGGTGCGATCGCTCTAAGACTTTGATCGACATTATGCGGGCGGGCATCGAGGCGCTATCTGATGGCTCTGTTGTCTTACCCGCACCCACAGAAGTCAGACAGCAGCCGTCTGAGGTAAGACAAAGTTTGTCAGACAGCTTGTTAGAGGAACGTATTACAGAGATTGTTGAGCGTAAGACTGAACAGGCAAAGGCAGAACTAAGGACTGAATTGTTGGGGGAGTTAGCCGCCTGACCGATCGCAACCCAGACGAATCGCTCAGGCAGGAATTAGCCCAAACCAAGCGGCAGTATATGGAGTTGCTCGAAAATTCGGCCGCCACCATAAACCAGCGAGATGCCGAGCTTGCGGCGGCGATAGCCGATCGGGATGAACTTCGATCGCAAGTTGCCACAGTGGCGGCCGATCGGGAAGAACTAGCCCAACTCAAGAAAGAAGCTAAGGAAGCTGCGGCAGAAATTCACCGGGAGGGAAGGTCGATCGAGCTGGAAAAAATACGCTGGCAGCAACAGCTAACCGACGCCAGAGGTGAGCTAGCAGACGCAAAAGCAACCATTCTCAAACAGGGAGACAAGATACGGGAATTGGAGCGGGGATACAGCTTTAAGCCTAATCCGGCAGAGTCTGCCTTGAGATTGGAAATAGGCAACTTGCAAGCTGAGCTAGACGCTTACAAACAACAGCAGCCAGCACCCGCGAGCGAACTACCAGAGCCTGCCGACTTGCTCAATCAGTTGAAGGGGCGGCGTAAGAAATCTAAGGCAGAGTTAGCAGATGTTGAGAAAATCTTAGAAATCTTGGGAGGTAGCGATGATGAATAAACAGTTTGAGCAATGGATGGATGCAGAGAAAGCAAAGCTGGCTGAGTGCCTGCGAGGGTGCGGGCGACTGAATGAAGAAATACCCGATATGCCGGGGATAAGTGACGCAGACAGTTTGTGTGAGCAATTCTATGATTCGATTGGCCAGCCTATAAATGTGTGGGTTGCTGGCTTTCCCAAGGATGGCATCGACTGGGAAGCGGTGGAGAAAGACCTAAAGGCTTTTGCGGATGAAGTTTGGGCACAGTGGATGCAGCGCAAGAAAGCACAAGATAAGGCGGATGCAATTGCGGCAGGGCGGATGTAAAGAGAATTTTAGAAATCTTGGAGGAGAGATGGAACTTGAGGAATACGAGAAAAGATTGACCGAGCTTGAGCTAGGGAACTTGCCAGACTTCAGCCAAAAAATGGCCCAAGTCCAAGCTGAGTATTTATCTGAGCAAGCCGTCCCCGACGCGGAAACCGCTATCCGACTAATCCGGGAAGCTCAACAGCGCGGGGAATTACCCGAACTAGATATGGTTTCCGTCCCGGAGACGGACTGGGAATGTGAATTTCTGGAACTCAAAGACAACGGACGGCCAGACCAAGGGACATGGCGCTGCCGAAATGACAATTTTGTGATTGATGTGGCGGCTGAGGATGGCGAAGTAAATTTGATATCTGTTTAAAGGGAAAAGGAGAAAAAATGAACGAGCAGCCACAGCCTCGCCCCTATGATGCCGTACTCGGAGGCACGAGTTATGAAACGCCGCAATATCCCTACCTCAACCCAAACGATTTTGATGCGAAGAAATTGGGGGGGCTGGTCAGTGAGAAACGGGGAAGACGTGGCTACAAGGATATTAAAAAAGAGATTGGAGTACCTCTTGTAGCTGTCTATAGAGCGGAAACAGCTCACATCGAAAATCGACCGATGCCAGCTTGTATCCACTTTGAGGATTTTTTGGCTATTTGCAAGTGGCTAGGGGTGTCGCCTGCAGAATTGGTTCTCACCCCTGCTTTACAAAAGATTCTAGCCGCTTGCGGAGGCCCTAGCCCTCGCCCCACAGACGCTGTACTTGGTAGGGGTGACAGGGGAAATTTGTAAAGTTCGTATAAAACTGAGCAATGCGGACAATATCTGTGATATGCAGCGAGAAATTCCAACAGCCGATCGCCCAACAAAAAACCCCGGCGCAAGGTCGGGGACACTTAATGAAGGGTAATTAATAATTGGTAATTGGCAACGGGGGTCGCCCATACCCGCAGTATAGCGGCTCTGAAATTTGGGCGATCGGTACAATAGGCTTGTCGTTATGCAGCGGCGACACAATCCCAAACAAAAAGCCCCCGGAGATTCCCGGAGGCTTTTGTTTTGTCGTTAGATGTTAGTCATCCGAGATTAGATCATCCATAGCTTCTAAAGCTTTGATGGCTTGCGCCAAAACAGCCTCAGCTTTCAATGCTTCGAGTTCTATTTTGGTGGGAGTGTCACCGTCGGGTTCGGCTGTTTTCAGTAGTCGCTTTTTGATTTCATAAAGCGCGGCTATATCTTTTCTGAGTTGCGAATTTTGCAGCATTTTATTTTCCTGTGGGGTGTTTGGGCGTGGATGGAGTGTCGCGCTAATTGCCAGAATCACAGATGACACAGTAGCGCTCGGTTTTAGTTAGTGTGTGCGATCAGATTCCTCCTGATTAGTAGCGCTTGCTCAGTGCTTAATTGCTGAATCTGCTGCGGTGGCTGCCAGCGAGGGCCCCAGTTCTGCCGAAGTCGGGGGAGGGCGATCGGACTGGGGAAGAGTTCGGCCCCACCAACCCAGACACCAATACCCGATTCCTGATTGGTGTAATAAGTCTCGAACTGTTGGCGCGATACCCTTGCCAGTCGCCCTTGCTCCGATGTCTGCCACAGTCGATCGATCGGTAGTCTCTCACGCTTCACAACCCGCACAATTCCCAACAGTTCAGCAACTGGCATCGTGGCGTAAATTGCAATATTATCACCAGGTTTTAGGGATGCTCCTTTCGTTGCCTTTCCTGAGTTCGATTGTTTTCGGGTCGCGGTCAAGGAAAAAGGCAGAAGCCCAAGTCGGACGGACAGAGATTAGGAAGGTGCTGGTGGGTTTACTCATCTTCATCTTTATCCCTTCTCAGAGCCTCCCTTAACGCTTCTAAATTCTGCACAGCTACATCAATGGAAACGCTGGCCGTGTCTATCAATTTCTGTTCGGGTTCCTCCAGCCACGACGTATCGGTAAATGGGTTGCAGATGTGCGCTTCGGCTCTGAGTTTTGCAGCTTGCAAGAAGGCAATGCAGGTAGCTAATTCATCAGGAATTGGTGGATTGCCGGAATGTTCGTACTGCTTGATATTTGGCATTGTTTCGTTCTCCTTCAGTTGTAGTCATGGTTGTTTAAGTCATCAGAGAAGATAATATTTCCACGTCTTACAAACTCTGCAAAAATTGCGTCGTAGATGGGGTTGAGAATAAAGTCGGGAATAACGCGGATTAACTTACTGAGCATCGGTGCTACTCCTGAGAAATTCTTGAATCTTTGGCAACTGTGCAATCTCGCCATTATCGTAGTTCTCAATTAGCCACTTTAAGAGGCTTTTTCCGTGCCTTGTATAGCTGCGTGTTGGATGGTCGTATTTCTCACCACACTTTAAAACTGACTTAATAATGTGGCGTATATTTGCCCCTGACAGAGCAGCGTCCGATACCGAGGAAAATAAACGCTCAGGAGCCACATTAGGGAACATCTGACTGACGGCTCGGACAGTCCACACAAAGCCGGACAGCTTGTATGGCAACGATTCTGGCTCATCGGACTCAATCTCGTTATCGGACTCACTATCCGATGATGTGCCATCTTCCGTCGGACTATCGGACTGCTTTTTATCCCCCAAATTGAACTCCAAATTGTAAATACGCTCCCAGTATTCAGCGTCAGAAAGCTGGTTTTTTTGGGCGCTGTTACCCGTCTCCGATGAACTATCAAAGATGTTATCTGGAGCCTCGGAACCGCCATCAATCCATGAGATATTCACTTCAATTTGTGGCATTAAACCTAATACGGGATTCCCAATCGTGGAGAGAACAATCGGCGTTTGCTCAGCCATAGAATCCGGGATTAATAGGCTCAATTTCGCTGTTAGTTTATCCCGTGTTTCCTTACTGGCAATGACGTTTGAGTTGTTTAACATTTGCTCGATTACGCCATAAGACCCTTGTTCCTCACCGTTGCTCGTAGTGCGTACTAAACCTTGAGCTAGCAAGGCTAAATTAAGGCGAATATTGCTGTCCGCAACCCCACTAGATGCGATGTTGAAAGTCTGCGTACAGATGAAGTAGCCGACGTTATACTGACCCCCTACAGTCGCTATACTTCCCAGTTTAGAAGCCTTGTCTTCCCACAGTTGCGCGTTTCGTTTCTGCACTAAGCACTGGTAAGTCGCGAACCAATCTTCAAGGATTATTTTAATGGGTCGGTTGCGGTAAGTTTCCTCGGTTGATGGCTTCGACTTTCGACGCTGCAACTTCTCGTAAACTTCATCGAGAAAACGCATTGATTCCTCTGGAAGTAGCGGGTCAAATATCATAATTCGACTGCGCGGAACGCCGGGAAAATCTTCATATTTCTGGGCAATCACGTAGATTTCAGCCTGCGGAAAGCGCGCCTGTGTGTCTCTTAACCACTTGTGCAGGGTTCGAGTTTTGCCAGTGCGAGTCGGGCCAGCTAGGAAAATTGAGGTATTAATAGCTGCTAACGAGTTCAAGACTCTGGCGGCTACTTGTCGAGCTATCTCAAGGTTAGAGTTTGGCTCAATTACTCGTGCCGAACCCGATTCTACTTTGTCGCCAGGGTCGTTGATGCCATCGAATGTTTGTGTTCCCGTCAATTTAAGCTGAAACGGATTCTTTTGGTTCCGCAGAAACTCAACATATTCTCGCTTCTTATCCTCTGGCAGACCCGCAGTTTCTGCCTCAAAAATGGCTTCCTCAGCTTCCATTTGAGCGATGCGGATGTCGGCTTCACCCAAAACTTCACACTGCTTTATAACCACAGCGCAATCGTTGGCGGTAGCTTCCACGTCTCCCTCCGCTTGGACTTCCTTAATCCTCATTGCCCGGTAATCCTCCAGCAGTTCGGTACGAGCATTCAGTTGACATGAGGCGAGGTCGCGTTTCTCTACAATTGCCTCGTAGTTTGCAAGCTGGCGTTCGGAATTCTGCAAGCTTCGAGCGCCAACACCCGCAACCCAAAAACTGCATCCACAAAGCGCCATCCACAACGCTTTATGTGGATTGGTTGCAGGAATTTTCTTATGAACAACTACTAGAGGATTTGCTTTCCACTTCTCTGCGTGGTACTCGGTCATGATGTAGGGTTTGCCTGCCTTGTCAACGCATTGCAAAGCACTTTTGTTGCGGATGCAAAGTTGCACCCGACTGCTGGCTGTTCCTGTTAGCGCGGTTATTCCGCTACCCACCCCAATCACAAGCGCCAAGGCAACTGCTGACAGTTTGCCAGCAATCGGGAGTCTTTCAAAGGTCAGAAGCAGTGCGCGGTTTGACTTAAGTAATTGAGCGTGTTTTTCGGTTAATGGTGTCATTACTTGCTCCCTCCTTTGGCTTTGAACATTAGGCAGAAAACGATAATGACAAGCCCAATTGAAGGCAAGTAATCAAAGTTACTTGAAACAGGTTTTTTAACCGTCTGAATTTCTTTGATGCCTATCTCCAAGCGTGGTTCTGCGTCCCCTACTTGCTGCCCTTCAGATAACGGTTCGGCAAGGCTGGCAATCATGCCAAGCGTCACGCCACCGCCAACAATTGCAGTAGCCAAGCGGTGCTTAGATTGCCCGGTAATCTTGGCTAATAGATAAACCTGATAAACCCCTATTGGCACTATCGAACCGCCTGCGACTTGCATCAGATGGAATGCAAAAACCACTGCTGAACCGATAGCTACGGGTGCGACGACTTCACACAGATTGGCAGCGTCCCGGTAGTGGCGCTCAGCGTTGGTTTCTTCCGGCTGCGGTTGGTCAATTGTTGGTGCTGGTGCTGTAGCTTGATATTGCTGTTGTTGTTGGTGCTGGTGCTGTCCCCCTCCCGAAAAGGAAAGGGGACTGGCCCCGATAAATTCGTGCATAAGTCCCCTCTTGCTTAACGGTTGTTGAAATTCATTACGTTCGCAAACCAGCCCCCAAACCCTCTAGCTGTACCAGTTGCCGACACGCTGGCGCTGTTGTTGCTGGCAGATCCAATAGTCACTGGCACTTTTTCCTGAATCCCTTTGTCCGAGCCGACCGTTGCCCGACTGAGCAGCTTCTGTCGCCTTTCTCGAAGTGATTCTTGGATTGTCTGACGTTTCTCTGCGACCTCACCCCGATTTGCGATGGCTTCCATCTTGTTTTCATGTCGCCACAGCTCGGCCTGTAAGTCGCCTGTGAGCTCGGAAGCAATCTCGGCTAATCCGTGCTGACGCTTGGTTTCAATCTTGAGCATCGCTGCCCGGTCTTTGGCATCCAGTTGCTCCATCTCCGAGCCGAATTCTGCGTTGAGTTTGCGGATTTTCGCGATCGCATTCCCGACTTTGGAGCCGAATTTCTTCCGAATTTCCGTCCAAGTAACCTGTCCATCAGCGATTTTTCCCAGCGCTTCCAGATAGGTTTCAGCATTATCCAAAAACGGCTCCAAAACTAGGGCAAGCTGTTCGGCGTTGGCTGCTTTATCTGCCATCGCTTCAAGCTTCGTAACATCGCTCAAGTATGAAAGAATGTCAGCCTCTGTGTCTGCCCAGTCTCCCGCTTTTTCATCAATGTAGGGGCTGTGTCCCGCTGCTGGGTTCCTTATTGCTATGCTGCTGGTGTCGTTGCGTCCAAAATCCATAGTAAAATCTCCTTAGATTAGTCCCCCAGCGCAAGCTAGGGCGTCGGTTCAGTATTAGGAGTTGACAAAAAAGACTGAAAATGATATGTGAATTGAGAAGCCTGTTAAATT
>NZ_JAUBRK010000070.1:0-36312 GCF_036701825.1 Microcoleus sp. MOSTC5
TCTCTCGGGACATCTCAACTCCTACTTAGGTTTACATCCTCATTATACATTATTTATGATTTACAAATCATTTGCGATCGCTATAGTTGGTCGATCGTCCTTGACGCTACCCATACCTGCCGCTGCACCTCTGCCTCATCAGCTACACTCCTCAGTTTTCCGTTGTTAACTGACCCAGAGTCACGTCAAATGTAACGAAATATTACAAGATGACGCTAAAGCAGCATAGAGGCTTGACAGCAAAGAATGAAGCGGCTAATCTGATATACATACCCGGGTAAGTCAATTCACTGTCATATGCAAGAAAAGCAAAAAGTTACATTGTATCTTCCACCTGAACTGCATCGCCAGCTCAAAATCAGAGCCGCAGTCGAAACTGAACCGATGTCATCAATTGCAGAAAGGGCAATTGTCTTCTACCTAGGAAACCCCGAACTGGTTGACGAAGTGGAAGCCTCCTACGGACAAACCCATCGGGTATACAACTGTCCAGAATGCACGGGTTCAGTAGTAATGCGAGATGGAGAACTGGCATCCGTAACAAGTCAGCCGAGCGTATTGGCTGAGCAGGATCTTCCAGTAAAGCAGGTGTCGGGCGTCAGCGCCAGCACGGCTAAACCGGGAGAGGAAGAATTGGTTCCCTGCTAAGAATGCCTTGCTTCCCCAAAAAGCTAGAACTGAAATTTTCAGTAACAGGGCAAAGGGCAGCATTGAGATTCAGCAAAGATAGCACCGTCTCTAGTGGGTCGAGGACTATGCAAGAAGAGATCAGTATTCTAATCCAAGCTCAATATCCTCTGATCTACCTCGTGACATCCGAGGAAGAGCGGTGTGAGCAAGCAATTTCGACAATAGCTCAAGCCAAACCACAGCGACGAGTATTTATCTGGACTGTAACTCACGGCATTGTGGAGTACGGTCAACCCCGCACCACCACCCAGCACAACACCGTCTCGCCAGAGGCAGCAATTGAATGGGTGATCAGGCAGCGAGAACCCAACAGTAACGCTAGCATCTACATTTTCAAAGATCTCCATCCTTTTATAGATTCTCCTCCGGTAACGAGGTGGTTGCGCGATGCGATCGCCAACTTCAAAGGAACGCAAAAGACAATTATACTGATGTCTCCTTTGCAGCAAATTCCGATCGAGCTAGAAAAGGAAGTAGTGGTATTAGACTTCGCGCTCCCAGACATGAAGGAACTCAACCAAGTATTGTCTGGCCAGTTGGAGCAAACGAAATCGCGACGCATTACCACAGAAGCGCGAGAAAAACTTTTAAAAGCAGCCTTGGGATTGACCAAGGACGAAGCTGAAAAGGTTTATCGCAAAGCCCAAGTTTCTACTGGGCGCCTAACAGAAGAAGAAGTAGACATCGTTCTGTCGGAGAAAAAGCAATTAATTCGCCGCAACGGCATTCTAGAGTTCATTGAAGAAGACGAAACCCTGGATGCAGTTGGGGGTTTAGAAGAGCTAAAAAGGTGGCTCAGGCAGCGTTCCAACGCTTTTACAGAAAGGGCGAGAGAATACGGTCTGCCTCAACCAAAAGGGATGTTAATTCTCGGCGTACCGGGATGCGGAAAATCGCTGATTGCCAAGACCACCTCCCGCCTCTGGGGACTGCCCCTGCTGAGGCTAGATATGGGTAGAGTCTACGACGGCTCGATGGTGGGTCGATCGGAAGCCAACCTCCGCAACGCCCTGAAAACCGCAGAATCCATCTCTCCAGCCATCCTCTTCATTGACGAACTAGACAAAGCCTTTGCAGGAGGCACTGGTTCGGCAGACTCAGACGGAGGCACCTCCAGCCGGATTTTCGGTTCTTTCCTCACTTGGATGCAAGAAAAGACTTCCCCAGTCTTCGTAATGGCAACAGCCAACCGAATCGAGCGGTTGCCGGGAGAATTCTTGAGGAAAGGCCGGTTCGACGAACTCTTCTTTGTTGACCTGCCTACCAAAGAAGAACGCCAAGATATATTTAAGATTCACCTCTCAAAGCGGCGTCGGGAAATTACTCGCTTCGATTTAGAGCAACTTTCCAACGTTTCCGACGGCTTTTCAGGTGCAGAGATTGAGCAAGCGCTAGTAGCAGCCATGTACGAAGCCTTCGCTCAAGATCGAGAGTTTACGCAGCTAGACATCATCGCGGCCATTAAATCCACAATGCCACTGTCTAAAACAATGACCGAACAGGTCACCGCCCTGCGAGATTGGGCTAGACAGCGTGCACGGCCCGCTGCGTCTTCCGTCGCTGAATACCAGCGAATGGAATTCTAAAAGCTTTCTCCTGGTCCAAACAGGAGCAAAGGCTAGCAACAGCTAGCAGTTCGATTGAAGAGCCGCCCAGCGGCACCGTTAAATCCAGACCGTTGTTGTTTCTCTCTCAGTTTTATTAGGAGGAAATCCAATGTCTCACTTTAGCACTCTGCGTACCAAAATCACCGATGCCGAAATCCTGAAAGCTTCCCTGCGCGACCTGGGCATTTCAGTCAAGTCAGAAGCTGATGTTCGTGGCTATAATGGTCAGCGCGTTCGCTCCGACATCGTGGCGATTCTGGAAGGCGAATATGACCTGGGTTGGTCTCGCAATAGCGATGGTTCCTTTGACCTGATTGCTGACCTCTGGGGCGTCGCCAAAAAGCACAATCAAACTGAGTTAATCAACTCCATCAACCAGAAGTACGCAGTTAACAAGACCTTGGCAGCAGTCAAGCAGCGCGGTTTGCAAAACGCCAACGTCAAGCTGGTAGTGCAAAATTAATCGCTCTGCGCGTTCCCAAGCTCGCGGGTTAACCAAACAAACGGGTTAACCCGTTTTTAGCTAGCTAGGAAGTAGAGTGGGGTTTTTGGGTCGCCACATACTTTTTTAGCACCCCCAAGCAGCAGCTCTCAACGTGAGAGCTGCTGCTTTAATGGTCGGCTACCTAATGCTTCGGGCAAGGGTCGATCGTTTGTTGATAAATTTCAAGTATTCGATCGACTTTCCGTTCCCAATCAAAATGCTGCCGGACGCGCTCCCGTCCCGCACAACCCATACTCTGTCGCAATTCGGGTGAATGAGCGAGCTTCAGCATCGCATCTGCCAGTCCCTGGACAAAGCCTTCTTTAGAAGCTGGTTCTACTAAAATACCGCAAGTGGAATCCATATAATCCGCTGGGCCGCCCCAGTTCGTCGCTATGACCGGCAGCCCCACGGCCATTGCTTCCAAAACCACGGCTCCCCCCGGCTCTCGCAAACTCGGCATCACCATTGCATCAGCTTGTTGCAGTTTGATAGCGCACTGTTCCTGAGACAGCCAGCCACTAAATATGACGCTATCATCGATCGCCAAACGAGCTGTTTGAGCTTCTAGCTCCTCTCGCATCTTCCCATCACCGATGATTTCCAAAACTGCATTGGTTTGAGCAACAACGGGTGCAAAGGCTTCTAGCAGTAAGTCTACACCCTTCCAGTCTACCAGCCTCCCCAAGAACACAAAATGAACTTGCGGGTTGGGTTCCTTAGATACGGTAGATTCCGATCGCCACACCGAGAAATCTACACCGTTTTCCACAAGTTCAATAATTTTACCCTGCACCCCAGCCGGAAGTGCCTGCTTCGTGCGATCGTTTGCCACTAAGACCGTCTCCGCTTTGATTTTACCAGGAAAAAGACGATTGAAGAAATCGACGCACTGGTAACCGATCGCGATTAAAAGATCGATGATCGGATTTTGGCGCGATCGAAAAGCCAGAGGAAATTTAACCGACGTGTTCATCGGCCCGATAACTACCGGAACTCCCAATCCGAACATCAACGAAGGAACTGTTGCCGAGACTGGTGTCGGTTCGTGTACAACATCAATCTGGTGTTCGCTCACCAGCCGCCGGACAATACGACGCTGTAGGACTTGGGTGTAGAGGTGACTGAGCAGCCCAAAAGTAAATTCATTCACTCTTGCAGGGATAAATAGCCCGCAATTGTTAAGCAGCCGGTGCAGCCAAGTGTCGGGTACAAAGTGCATTCGATCGCGGGCTTCTGGAAACAGCGCTGTGAGTTCTGCCTGGGTGCGGGCGTGGACTACTAACCAGATCTCTTTTTGGCGCGATCGAAGTATCCTGAAGTAGTTCAGCGGCAGCAATGCCTCGCCGCCGAATTGAGTTGAGGCATTTTGACCAACAATTACAATTCGCATAAGTGGTTTTGAACTCAACTGCATTCATAGACACTTTAAACTAAAAACCTGTTTTTTCGCCAATCATTGATTTAATTCTGCATAAACTGGATAGCTTAAAACCTTAGCTAAAAAGCCATTACTTTTGCCTTTAATTACCAGCAGCATTTCCACTAAGTAAAGTATTTATTTTGTTCGCTTTGAACTTTACAAATAATGTTTTTGTGTTCTTTTAACTTTGACAGGGCGTTTTATTTTTTTCCTGGGTAACAAGAGTTGCATCTACGAGTTTGCTAATTGCTTGGAAAAATTTGTAACATACTAAAGGTACAGATGCCGCCTCGGGGTTGCACTGCTCTATAATTAATAAAACTTTTAATTGTGGGTTGTTTATTCGTTGGAAGCCTTTGTTTATAAATCGATATTTGTAAGTTGAGTTTTGCAGAAATTACTCGATCGGCTGCGTTTTTTTTGAGGTGCGGGCGTCGGCTGTAAAGGTTGGGGAGAAAACCCGCCTCTACACCAACACCGGATTCGGGATTACAGGGGAGAAGTTGCAAAAAAAAACAAGTTAAGTTGAGAATTGCTAACCTACTTAGTAGACTTAGCACTAATTCTAACTTGCTCAATTGATGGGTTTGATGTCTTGTATTCGATCAAGTTGCTGCGCTGTCCGAGCAAGCGGCGCTGGTGAAACTGAATCTGACCCTGCAACTGGGGAAATCTCCCGATCGCGCAAGATATAGCATAAAGCGCAGCATCCTTGGCTGGCAAATGCCGTTGCTGCTGCATCTGGCGGTAAATTCGGTAAGTAAGTACCGGGTAGCCGGCCAGCAACCACAAGCTCCACCCGTGGGTGAACCAGGCTGTACCCAATGCTAGCGCTGGCAAAACGAATCCCCAGAACCAGATGCGGAGCGTGTCTTTGACCCAGTGGCGTTCGGGGGTGTTACCGTGCAGCCAGGAACCTTCGGCGTAGGCGTGACCGGCTCTTTGAGAGCGCTTCCACCACTGCTCAAAACGAGTCATTTGGGCGTCGTGCAGGGTCATTTCTGCATCTAAGCGCTCGATTTTCCAACCGTTTTGGCGCAGCCGCACGCAGAGTTCCGGTTCTTCGCCGGCAATGAGTGCGGGGTTGAAACCGCCGACTTGCTCGAATGCTTTGACTCGCATCATGGAGTCGCCTCCGCAAGCTTTGGCTTCGCCGACAGGCGTGTCCCACTCAATGTCGCACAGTCGGTTGTATGGTGTGGCGTTGGGAAATCTTTCGCGTCTGCGCCCGCACACTACGGCTACGTCGGGTTTGGCGGCGAGTTCTTCCTGGGCTCGATCGAGCCAGCCGTCAACTATTTCGCAGTCGCCGTCTACAAATTGGACAAATTCAATGTCGGGAGCTAATTGTAGCAAGCGGGCAAAGCCTTCATTTCTGGCGCGTGCTGCGGTAAAAGGTGTAGATAGGTCGAGTTCTACTGTATCCGCTCCGATCGATCGGGCTAATTCCAAGCTACCGTCTGTTGAGCCAGAATCGACATAAACCACCAGAGCTACTTGGACTCTCGCTGATTGCAAACACGCTCGGAGGCGATCGCCTTCATTGCGTCCGATCGCCACCAATCCAACTTTGTGCAATTGAGACATAATCAATGCTATCTAATAATTTAAGTATTTTTGTCTGGAATTTTTTTCGTTGCAATCATCTTCGCCGGAATGCCAACGGCAGTTTGACCGGCAGGAATGTCTGATAAAACTACGGCGTTTGCTCCGATATTTACGTCGTCTCCCAGGTTTACTTTTCCGAGGATTTTTGCACCAGCGCCGACGTTAACCCGATCGCCCAATTGAGGAGATTCTAGCGGCTTGTCCAAGTAGCGATTTCCCAGGGTTACGCCTTGGCGGATAATGCAGTCATCGCCGATCGTGCAATATCCGTGAATAATAATAGCGCCTTGATGTTCGATCACCACGCGGCGACCGAGCTTTACAGTGTAAGGCAAATCTATGCCGTAGGTGTTGCGAACTTTTCGGTATAGCGATCTGTAAAGAATGCTCAAAGGAGCGCGAAGTAATTTCGGTTCAACTTGCATTCTCCAAGCACCAAACCGCTGAACAGCTACGGCCCTAAATCCCGGCTTCGTCCAATCGCGACCGTGAGCGATCCAATCTTCTTGAATCTGTTGCCACAATCCTAGTGCAGGAGCTTCTACTTGATTTTCACTTATTAAGTCCGTCTGCGTTACCATAAGCTTTTCTCAACACTCTGTCTGGTGGTTTTAGCTGTTTCTTGATACCGACAATAATCGGCTGTTTTTGAGATTTTCAATGTCGGATGCACGAGTTTATTTTATGAGGAATACCAAGCTTTTTGCTCTCTCAGGGAATGATTTACTTGCCATATTTAACACGGTCGATCGAGCTGAGACTTGTTTGCAAAAATCCTTTAAAAAATTTTCGATTCTTCTATCGAACCTCCTTTGAAAAATACACTATTGAGCAAGAAATCCTGGAGGTAGTTTGGCGGGTCGTTGTCTGGCTTGTTTTGTACGGCGCGGCGCACCCGGAACGCAGCAAAACCCGAAGCCCAGCAGATATCAGTTAAGGCGGCGTAGAGAAAGCCATAGTTTTTGATAAAGTAGCGCCGCCGGGAATCAAACCAATACTGGGGCATTCGCTTGCGGGCGGCTTTGGTGTCGGTGACGCCCGAGCTTTGACCGACTAAGTGGACAACGCGACTTTCAGGTACATACCAGCAACTCCAGCCAGCTTTGTTTGCTTGCAGGCAAAAGTCCATTTCTTCGCAGTACATGAAATAAGCTTCATCGATCAAGCCAACCTGTTCAAATACTTCGCGGCGGACGATCATGCTGGCTCCAGCCACCCAATCAGTTTGGCAGATTTCTTGAGAAATCGGAGGGACGGCGACCCTGTTTTTCAATAACTTCGACACAGGCCCAAGACGCCAGCCGAAATCGAGTTCGGTCAAAATGTTGTGAAACCGAAAAGCTGACTCTTGGGGCGTGCCGTCGGGGTTCTCTAAGCGGCTGCCGGCGATTCCTGCTTCGGGATGAGTATCCATGAAATCGACGAGAGCTTTCAATGCGCCGGGGCGAACTACAGTGTCTGGGTTGAGCAGCAGGAAGTAAGGGGGGGGATTGGCCGATTGCAGTACGGGACGGATCAGGGCATTGTTGCCGAAGGCGAAGCCGCCGTTGCGGTCTAGGGGCACGAAGGATGCCCATTCGCTCCAGCCTTCTGCGGCGATGGCTGCGGCAATTTCTGCGACTGAGGAATCGCCTGAAGCGTTGTCGGCAATTGCAACGCGGGTATTTGGGAGCGATCTAATTTCGTCGACTAGAGAGTGCAAGCAGTCGATTGTCAGGCGGGGCGTCCTGTAATTAACAATGACTACGAGTAAGGAGTACGGCTGACTAGACGCACTTGCATTCGACATAAGGGCAATACTCTTTATGAACTTTTTTAGCTCAGCTTGTGGTTTTTGACAAGTCTAGGGCGATCGCTATTTTTATCTCCGCCTCCTACTTTAGCACCAGTCAAGGGACGTGCAGTAGATTTTGCAGTGGGGCATCAAAATTTTCGGCACGGACTGGAACACCCTGCCACCAACCGAACCCTCAACAAGATACAAAAACTCAAATTGAAAGTTGCACTCCTTAAAGTCACGAGCTAAATTCAAACTTTGGATGACTGCAACATCATCAATAAAAGCTGCCACCGCGAACGGTGCATTTCTTGGTGCGTCATGCTGTGAGCCTGCTGGAGAGATGCCTTGCCCATACTTTGAAGCTGAGGCAAGTTTTGCCCCGACCATTCGATCAAATCTGCTAAGGCTACAGGGTCGTTAGAATTAACAATTACACCAGTTTTATGGTTGTGAATGCAGTCGCGCAGTCTGTCTGTGTTACTTGCGAGTATCGGTACTGCTTGGGAATAAGCATCGTAAACAATCCGGGGCTGCTCCTCTGAAAGAATGGGAACTACAATAGCGTGATATTCTTGCAGCAACCGAAAGAATTCTTTGCCGTAAGCAATCGTTCCCAAAATTTGGATGTTAACCGATTTTTGCAGTTGATTGCTAAGTATTTTGCATTCGCTTAACAGTGTGCCATCGCCGAGTATATCGAGATTGACAGCAATGTTTTTCTTGTCCAAAATTTTCATTGCTTCTAACAGAACTAACACGCCTTTACTGGACTCCACTCTGCCAGCAAATAGAAGTTTGAGTTTTTGGGTTGAGGGGGATAGCTTTTTGTGCCATATTTCCTCTGCATCGGCTTCAGAAATGATATTTTCTTCATCTATCCAAGAAGCGTGGATGACGTGACCTCGTTCTTGTCGCTTTGTCAGTAAACTCTGCTGGTATTGCGATTGTGTGAAGATTGTCAGGTTAGCATTATTTACGCACCAGCGATTCACTATTTCCGATAGGTAAGCGATGATTCTGTCTTTTATTTTTATGGTTGTGCCTGGTTCCAGAGGCCACGGTGCGGACTCGACTGCGAGTACGTAGAATTTTCCCTGAATCAGGGCTATTGGTGTCACTAACCACCCCATAGGAATGGGCCAGCCTGCTACGCAACTATGTACAATATCTGCTTTAACGTTAGAAAACGATGGTTCGCGGGTGACGACAATTGCATTTCCTGGGGATGTTTCTTGTTGGCAGGGAGCTGCTAAGGTGAAGTTTTTAAGATACCTGAAGTGTTCCGTTAGGTCTTTTGCCCACATCGGATCGAGATACCTGTCACCTTTTTCATCGCAGGTGAAACTGACGTTAATTACCATCAAATAACGCTTGGTAATAGGTTCTATAAACTCTAAATCCTGTGTTTTTTCTAGTCTGAGCTGTTTGAATTAACTTGCATACGTGACCTCCTATTTATTGATTAAACGCTAGTCTATAATGAACTATAAATTGTCTGGCTCTAAAATTTGTGCGATCGCTCGCGCTGTCTGCCGTTCATTTATGTGGTATTAACTAAATTTATCTAGATTTTGGTCGCATAATTTACAAATCTTAAAGTTTATATTGCCTGTAGGCTTGACTTGCGGCTCGGTGCAGCAGCGAATGCCGGTAAACTAACCCATTCATGTCGTCGGAATAGCCACCGCCAATCACGCAGGCAACGGGATAGCCGCCAGCCAAACACGCCGTCAAAACTTGCATTTCCCGGCGAAATAAGCCCGTATCAGTTAAAGCTAATTTTCCCAGTTTGTCGCAGTGATGAGGGTCTACTCCGGCATCGTACAAAACTAAATCTGGCTTGACATTTGAAAGCAAATCGGGTAAGAATTTATCCAATGTTTGTAAATATTCGTCGTCCTCCATACCGATCGGCAAAGGTACATCTAAATCGCCTTTTTGTTTAGTGCCGGGAAAATTGACTTCGCAGTGCATCGAGAAAGTAAAAACACTGCTGTCATCTTGGAAAATTACAGCGGTTCCATCTCCTTGATGCACGTCTAAATCGACAATTAAAACTTTGCGAACTAAACCCAATTGTTGGAGGACGCGGGAGGCGATCGCCAAATCATTAAAAATACAAAAACCAGATCCAAAAGCAGGAAAGGCATGATGAGTTCCCCCCGCCGTATTGCAAGCCAAACCGCATTTTACAGCGAGCTGGGCAGTTAGTACCGTTCCTGCAATCGCAGTGCAAGTGCGATTAGCAAGAGCCAGACTCCAAGGCAGACCAATTCGCCGCTGAGCTTTGTCATCGAGCGTCCCGTTGCAGTAAGCTTGAACGTAGCGGTGGTCGTGGACTAATTCAATCCATTCTTGAGGCGGAAGTTCGGGAGCGTGAAATTGACATTTATCTGCTACCCCGTCCGCGAGCAGCATCTGGTAAAGCATCCGAAACTTTGCCATCGGGAAGCGGTGATCCGGTGGCAGGGGTGCCACGTAATTTTCGTGGTAAATAATTGGTAAGTCCATTAAGATTATTGTAGAACGAATGAATCTCCAATGGAAAGCCTGCAATCTCAAATTTAAATTTTTAGGAGAACCTGTATTATATGCAACCATTAAAAACAGTCTGGCAGTCCGGCAGCACCGACCCCGAAAATGCTGACAATCTCGATAATATCAGTCAGTGGTGGGGAAACCTCAACGGCAAAGAAATTAGCTGGGTACAGCGACTGATTCCGCAAATCGGCGGTCTGAGCGAAATTCACTGGCATCCTCAGCGTTTTGACGAAACATTTGTGATAGTCAATCCCGAAATTCGCGAGGAAACTCTCTATTGGTACAAAGCCGATTTTCCTGTCCAACGTAACAACACAGTTCACAAACTAGAACTAGACAATCTGCAACAGCAATTGTACATCTATCCTCAGTTGGAATCCGAATTGGTAATTCGCATAGGATTTCCCGAAGTTAAATATCAAACACTTGAATTAAATAATCCCGAAATCGCCTTGGGGGAAGATAACGTTCTGCTGCTGTGGGAGGCCGATCAAGAACTGGAGATTAAAATCTCGCTCACCAATGAAAATATTGCCAAACTTAAGGAATTGCTTGCGTAGAAAAGACCTAGAAAAGAATTTATACGGCAAGCTTTGTATGCGGGTTGATGGATCTATAGTCTTAGTTACCTATAGATATCTTAAGACTTATGGGCGGATGCGTCGAAACCATTTTTTTTCACAGCAATACTTCCTTGCAGCCCGGGGCAAGAGTAAAAAATCCGGTTTCTTCGCCTCGGGGTGCGTCCAGGTGTCTATCTTTGCTAAAACTCTTTGAAGGTGGCAGAAAAATGTCAAGAAGCTTGCGTTATGCTCCTGGGAATTTTATTAATGCTAAACTCAAGCAAAAAACTGTTCCGGGCGCATCAACGGGGTTTTATGCACAAAAATACTTCGCCGCAGCCCTTGAACAGAGTTAAAAAATCCGGTTTCTTTGGTCTGGAGTGCCTCAGTCATAACTTTTTTTCGGCATAGTTAATTCTTGCAGCGAATGATGAGGTTTATTTTTGCAATAAAAGATGACCAAATTGCGGTTAATTTGAGTTGCAAACTTAAGACAAGCAGGCAAAAATTTGGACGCAGAGAAAATGCGTTAGTCGATGGGCTAATATCTAAAATTAATCCTATGTTTGCGAAAAATAACAAGGTTTTATGAATGATTGTCCCTGGAAGAGAATCACTAAATTTATTAAATCATTAATCTGCTGCTAACACTAAAAAAATCATAATGGTCAGACAAAAAATGTTGATAGAAAAACAAAATATTCACATTTTAATTATTGACGATGAACCCGACAACCTCCGATTTATATCAAAGATATTGACGAAAGAAGGGTATAAAGTTCAGCGGGCGATTTCGGGAAAAATGGCGGTAAAGGCTAAGTTTACCGTTCTCCCAGACTTGATTTTGCTAGATATTGCCATGCCCAAAATGAACGGCTACGAAGTCTGCGAAAGACTGAAGGCTAACAAAGAGACTCGGGAAATTCCGGTAATTTTCTTGAGCATTTATAATGAAACTTTTCACAAAGTCAAAGCTTTTGAAGTCGGCGGTGTTGACTACATTACTAAGCCTTTTGAAGTGGAAGAAGTTTTAGTGCGGATTGAAAGTCAATTGACTATACAACAGCTATCGAAACAATTAAAACAGCAAAATGCTCAACTGCAACGAGAGGTAGAATTTCGCAAGCATACAGAACAAGCACTCCGGGAAAGCAAAGCGCAGTTGCAAAAATTGGCTGTCAATATACCAGGGGTTATTTATCAATTTATAAAGACGGTCGAGGGAATTTTTAAATTTGAATATATCAGTTATGCTTGTAGGGAAATTTACGAATTAGAGAGTGAGGATATCTTAAAAAATCCTGACTTGTGCTTCGATCAAAATCATCCAGACGATCGTCAATATCTGGAAGAAAAACTTGCCGCTAGTGCTCGAAGTTTAGAACCTTTTGCCTTTGAATGGCGGATTGTTACGCCGTCGGGTAAACTCAAATGGCTGCAATCTAATTCTCGACCAGAAATGCGCGATAATGGCGACATTGTTTGGTATGGCGTACTTTTTAATATCAGCGATCGCAAGCAAGCAGAAATAGAAATGGCAGGAGCTAAAGCAGCTTTAGAACGGCAAGTTCAGCGAGAATTGCTGATTGCAAAAATAACTAAAGAAATTCGCTCAAGTTTGCAGCCCGAAAAAATATTTCAAATAGCTGCAACTCAAATTGGTCTGGCATTTTGCGTCAATCGCTGTTTGATTCATACTTACGTTACTACCCCCCAAGTCGATATTCCTCTGGCGGCTGAGTATCTCGAACCCGCGTGCGAATCTATTTGGAACGTACCCATTCCAATTTGGGGCAATCCTCACGTCGTACAAATGATGATACAAGATGTGGCGATCGCCTCCAACAATGTTTATTCAGACCCTCTTTTGCAAGCGGTTCAACCACTTTGCCACAAGATTGGGTTGAAATCAATGCTGGCAATTCGCACTTCCTATCAAGGCAGGGCAAACGGCGCTATCTGCTTGCACCAGTGCGATCGCTACCGGGAATGGACTTGCGATGAAATCGACTTGTTAGAAGCTGTGGCGGCTCAAGTAGGGATTGCGATCGCTCAAGCTAAACTGATCGATCGAGAAAAAAACCGGCTTGTGCAGCTCGATCGGCAAAATAAACTGCTGCAAGCAGAAATTCGCACCCGCATCTGCGCTGAGCAAGCTCTGCAAGAATCTGAAGCAGAATTGCGGGCTATTTTTGCCGCCATGACTGACACAGTTTTAGTGAGAAATGGAGAAGGGCGCTGCATCAAAATCGCCCCGACAGGAACGGCGAATTTGGTGAAACCTCCAAACGAAATGATTAACAAAACTGCTCACGAAGTCTTGCCGGAACCTGTGGCAGATTTGGTATTAAATGCCATCCAACAAGTTCTGAAAACGAAGCAAAGTATCAATGTTGAATATAGCTTTACAGTCGGAGATCGCGAAGTTTGCCTCGACGCTAAAATTTCTCCGCTTTCTCCAGAATCAGTGATTATCGTAGCGCGAGATATTAGCGACCGCAAACAAACAGAATCTGCACTCCGAGAAACCCAGCACTTCATTCAGGCGATCGCCGATTCCAATCCCAACCTATTGTACGTTTACGATTTAATTGAACGGCGCAATGTCTACAGCAACCGACAAATTGCGGCGATACTAGGGTACAGCGCCCAAGAAATACAAGACATGGGTACAGCAATGATGTCAACGCTGCTCAACCCGGACGATTTGCCAAAGTATTTTCAAAGCGTCCAAAAACTGGAGGGAGCCAAAGACGGCGATGTCATTGAATGTCAATACCGGATGAGGCACAAAAACGGTGAATGGCGCTGGATGCACAGTTGGGATACAGTATTTCTCAGAACAAGTGATGGTACACCCAAACAAGTTCTCGGCACCGCTAATGACATCACAGACCGCAAATTAGCCGAAGAGAAACTGCTAGCATCGCAGCA
The DNA here is from genome assembly GCF_036701825.1 of Microcoleus sp. MOSTC5. Lineage (NCBI taxonomy): Bacteria > Bacillati > Cyanobacteriota > Cyanophyceae > Oscillatoriales > Microcoleaceae > Microcoleus > Microcoleus sp. MOSTC5. The sequence continues at coordinate 13,631 of NZ_JAUBRK010000070.1, forward strand.
AAGAATCTCATTTTTATTGCAGCAAACGCCGATCGCAGTTATCGAGTTAAACCTAAATTTAGAAATTATCACTTGGAATCCCGCGGCCGTTGCTATTTTTGGCTACAGCGAGCAAGAAGCCAAAGGGAGAGTCGCCTCCGATTTGATCGTACCTGAAAGCTACCACCAGCAAGTATCAGAGATTTTCAATCACGGCTGGAACGCCAAATCCAGCGGCACTTCCGAAAATCTGACCAAAGACGGCAGAATTATCATCTGCGAGTGGTACAATACTCAGCTAATTGACGATAACGGTACAGCGATCGGCATTGCTTTAATGGCTGTAGATATTACCGAACGCAAGCAAGCAGAAACCGAACTGCAAGAAAGTGCTTTACGACAAAGAGCGATCGCCCGCATCATTGAAAGAATGCGGCAGACTTTAGATATCCGAGACATTTTTTACGCCACAACCCGAGAATTGCGCGAAACCATGAAGTGCGATCGAGTCGCAATTTACCGTTTCAATCCAGACTGGAGCGGCGAATTTGTAGCCGAATCCCTTGACCGCAAGTGGGTTTCTTTCATCCAAGCACAGGAATTCGATTCTAGCCTTACTGAATGCGTTTTAGACAACGAACTTTGCGTAGTCAAAAAATTAGATCGCACTTTACAAGAAGTCCGCGATACCTATTTACAAGAAACCAAAGGCGGAGTCTACAGCCGAGGTAGAACTTACCTTTGTGTCCCAGATATTTACAAGCAAGGCTTCGATAATTGTTACATCAAATTGCTAGAAAAATTTCAAGCTAAATCCTACGTTATTGTGCCGATTTTCTGCGGCAAAAAGCTCTGGGGATTACTAGCCTCTTATCAAAACTCAGAGCCCCGCCAGTGGACAGAGGCGGAAATCAACGTTGCAGTTGATGTAGGCACTCAGCTAGGAGTTGCATTACAGCAAGCGGAATTGCTTGCCCGGACTCAAAGGCAGTCAATGGAACTGATTAAATCCAAAGAAAACGCCGAAGTTGCCAACCGTGCCAAAAGCCAATTTCTCGCTTCCATGAGCCACGAACTCCGCACGCCTCTCAACGCCATTCTCGGTTTTTCCCAAGTCATGGCTCGCAACAGTTCTATCACGGAAGAACAAAAAGAATACATTGAAATTATCAACCGCAGCGGCGAACATTTGCTGGAACTTATCAATGATGTTTTGTCAATGTCTCAAATAGAAGCAGGTCAAATTACAATTAATGAAAATCGCTTCAATCTCTACAGACTTCTCAACAGTCTAAAAGAAATGCTGCAACTAAAAGCCCACTCAAAAGGTTTGCACCTCATATTTGAAAATATCGGCGATTTGCCGCAGTACATTCAAACAGACGAAGCTAAATTGCGACAAGTTTTAATTAACCTGCTCGGCAATGCGATTAAATTTACTCAGCACGGAACAGTTACTTTGCGCGTCAGCAGCAAAGCTGAAAATAACGCCACCGAAGAAAACAAATCCCAATTGTATTTTGAAATTGCCGACACGGGTCCCGGCATTTCTCCCTCGGAAATATCCACATTATTCAAGCCCTTCGTACAAACCGAAACTGGTCGAAAATCAATGCAGGGAACTGGTCTCGGATTGCCGATCAGCCAACAGTTTGTCCGGATTATGGGAGGTGATATTGCTGTTGAAAGTCAACTCGACCAAGGCACAACTTTCAGCTTTAATATCTCGGTTAACTTAGTAACAGAAAGCGATCGACAAGAAAAATCTGCGGTAAAACAAGTTATTGCTTTAGAAGCCGGACAACAAACTTATCGGATATTAATAGTTGAAGATGTAGCGGAAAATCGCCAACTGCTACTTAAGCTCCTCGTACCGCTGGGGTTTGAAGTCCGCGAAGCAACTAACGGTCAAGAAGGAATTGCTTTGCAGTTAACTTGGAAGCCGCATCTGATATTAATGGATATGCTGATGCCAGTAATGGATGGGTACGAAGCGACAAGACAGATCAAGCAAACTCTAGAAGGTAGACAAACAATAATTATTGCCCTGACTGCCAGTGCTTTTGACGAGCAGCGGCAGATAATTTTGTCTGCTGGTTGTAACGATTTGATCTGTAAACCGTTTCGGGAAGAGGTACTCTTTGAAAAGATAGCGCATCACCTGAACCTGCGTTATATTTATGAGGAAGAAAACTCCTCTACTTCTTTTTCATCAGGGACGCTGCTTAAAAGTTTGACCGCTGAGGATTTGAGTGTAATGCCCACAGACTGGGTTGTCGAGTTGCACCGAGCAGCACTTTGCGTTGACGACAACCGCATCCTCGAACTCATCGAGCAAATTCCCGAAACTGAGGCAAATCTCGCTAACACTTTAACAGATTTAGTCGATAATTTTCGGATAGATATCATTATCGATTTAACTCAATTATATTATGATGAATGATTATCCATTGCCAGCGACTCCTAAAGACATTTTGATCGTTGACGATATGCCGGACAATTTGCGACTTTTATCCACTATGCTGACATCTTACGGGTATCATGTCAGGAAAGCTATTAACGGACAACTGGCTCTGCAAGGGGCGCAAATATCCCCTCCCGATCTAATTTTACTAGATATAAATATGCCGAAAATGAACGGGTATGAAGTTTGTGAGCAGTTAAAGTTAAGCGAAAAAACTAAAGATATTCCGGTAATTTTTATTAGTGCGCTAAATGACGTGCTGGAAAAAGTTAAAGCTTTTCAAGTAGGAGGAATAGATTATATTACTAAGCCGTTTCAAGTAGAAGAAGTCTTGGCCCGCGTCGAAAACCAACTTTCCCTTCGTTCCCTGCAATCGAAACTGCAACAGCAAGCTAGAGAACTGCACGATCGCAATTCTAGATTGCATGAAGAAATCGCAGAACGGCAGCGGGCTGAAGAATCAATCAGGTTTTTGCTGGAAACTACGCGGGCGATCGGCGAAGCTGTAGACTTTCACTCAGCTTTAGAAGTAATTCTGCACCAAGTTGGCGAAACCATTGGATGGGATGTAGGAGAAGCTTGGATTCCCGATGCAGAAGGAACTTTTCTGCAATCTGCCCGGGGCTGGTATGCCAGCAGCGCCAGCCTGGAATCGTTCCGCAGCAAAAGCGAACAACTGACATTTCCTATGAATGTAGGGCTGCCGGGACGAGTTTGGGCATCCAAAAAACCCGAATGGGTAGAAGATGTTTCCAGGGGCTACCCGGATTTTTGCCGAAGTCAAATAGCACTAGAACTCGGATTCAAAGCGGGTTTTGGCGTACCGATTTTGATAGGCGATGAAGTATTGGCAGTGCTCGTTTTTTTTAAAGTTTCGTCTTCTCGGAAAGACGCGCAATTTATAGACATTTTTAATGCGGTCGGCACTCAATTAGGTTCTTTAATTCAGCGCAAACAAGCAGAAGAATTGCTGCGCATTGCTCAAGAAAAATATCACAGCATTGTAGAAAATGCGATGGAAGGAATTTTTCAAAGTACACCTTCAGAACGCTATCTCAGCGCTAATCCAGCTTTGGCAAAATTGTACGGTTACGAGTCGCCAGAAGAACTGATGTCCGAGATTAAAAATATTGCTCAGCAACTGTACGTTGACCCGGAACGCCGCCTCGAATTCGTGGCTGCTATGGATGCTGAAAATGCCGTTTTGGGATTTGAATCTATGGTATGCCGCAAAGACGGGAGCTGGATTTGGGTGTCAGAAAATGTCCGGGCTGTTCGGGATTCAAAAGGTGAGCTGAGCTACTATGAGGGTACTGTTTCTGACATTACGGAGCGGAAATTAGCGCAAGAAGAGCTGAAAATTCAACAGGAAAAAAGCGAGAAGTTGCTGTTAAATATTTTACCCAAACCAATAGCAGAACGCTTGAAGGCGGAGCAAACTACAATTGCTGACAGTTTTGCCGAAGTAAGTGTTTTATTTGCTGATATCGTGGGCTTTACTGAGCTGTCGGCGAGAATGTCTCCCACGGAGTTGGTAAAGCGATTGAACGTAATTTTTTCTCATTTCGACCAGTTAGCTGAAAAGTACGGTGTGGAGAAAATTAAAACTATTGGCGATGCTTACATGGTAGTCGGAGGATTGCCTACGCCGAGACATGACCACGCCGAGGCGATCGCCCAAATGGCCCTGGGAATGCAGGCACAAATAGCAAAGTTGTCCGCCGAGACAGGGGAAAAACTGGCAATTCGCGTCGGCATCAATTCCGGGCCAGTTGTTGCGGGAGTAATTGGTGTGAGCAAGTTCACCTATGATTTGTGGGGAGATACGGTGAATGTGGCGGCGAGGATGGAAGCTACGGGTTTTGCAGGCAGCATTCAAGTTACTGATGTTACTTATGAGCTTTTGAAAAATAAGTATCTGTTTGAGAGGCGAGGCGTGATTCCAGTAAAAGGTAAGGGGGATATGATGACTTATTGGTTGCTACAAAACAAGTAAAAATGGGAAATTGGGATTTTGAAGGAAGAAGGAAGAAGGAAGAAGGAAGAAGGAAGAAGGAAGAAGGAAGAAGGAAGAAAGAAGAAGGAAGAAGGGGGAAGAAAGAAGTATGTTTATTTATTTAATCTGATATCTTCCATCCTTCTCAAGAGTTGAATATTCTTGTGGGGCGTTGCTCCGACGCTGCCGAGAGAGGGATTGTGCTGGTATGATGAAAGAAGTTAACGAAAATTTACATTAAGAGTCGTGACAGCACAACAGCTAGTATCTGCAACGAGTTTTGAAAAGCTAATTTGGACTTGGAAAGGTCACAAAATCCAATATACCGTCCAAGGAACCGGCCGCCCTCTGATCTTGATTCACGGATTTGGGGCTTCGATCGGACATTGGCGGCAAAATATTCCCGTACTCGCGGCCGGCGGCTATCGCGTATTTGCTCTGGACTTGCTGGGATTCGGTGCTTCCGCCAAACCAGCCCTAGATTACACTCTGGAATTGTGGGAAGAATTGCTGACAGATTTCTCGGCGGATCTGGTGCAGGAACCGGCTGTATTTGTCGGGAATTCGATCGGCGCTTTGCTGAGTTTGATGGTAGTCGCCAACCATCCAGAAATATCAGCCGGCGGTGTCTTAATCAACTGTGCCGGCGGGCTCAACCACCGGCCGGACGAACTGAATTTCCCGCTGCGAGTAGTGATGGGGACTTTTACTAAATTAGTTCGATCGCCCCTGATCGGCCCGTTTGTTTTCAACAACATCCGCCAAAAACACCGCATCCGCAACACCCTGCGCCAAGTCTACAGAAACCCTGAAGCCATCACCGACGAACTCGTAGAACTCCTGCACGCCCCCTCCTGCGAGCCGGGAGCTCAACAGGTGTTTGCCTCGATTCTCACGGCCCCAGCAGGCCCTCAACCGTCAGAATTGCTGCCCAAAGTCGATCGTCCGTTATTGGTACTTTGGGGCGCAGACGACCCCTGGACGCCGATCGCCGGCAGCCAGATTTATCAACAATTGGCCGCCAACGGTAAACCAGTGAAATTTGTTTCAATTCCCAACACGGGCCACTGTCCCCACGACGAGCGGCCGAGTGAAGTCAACGCTCTGATTTTGGACTGGCTGCTGGAATTGAAGTAAAATTTTTCTGCTCGATCCAATGGCGGGACGATCCATCAAAACTCTTACATGGTAAAGGTTCTGCGTCGCTCCACCGCATTGGCACCCAGGCTGCAGCCGACTCAAAAAACAATTTTTATAAAAAGTATTGACACGCTTGGCCTAGTCAGCTATATTGATGGACGTGTGAGGAGCGAACCAGTAAGAGCACCGAGACGAAACACGGCCAGTCGTCGGTGCTCTTTCTGTTGAAACCCGTTTTTAAGAGTTTGAAATTATCTATAATTCACATCCAGAAGATCTGTAAGCCCGCCCCGCTTTCTTCATTTCTTCCTTCGCGTTCTTAGCGTCTTCGCGGTTCGTTAAATAAATATTCTGATGTTGCAAAAAAAGTAATTGACTCCACTTGATATCGAAAAATCCGAAATTGTGGATTTTTTTTTATAATCAAAACTTGATTGCATAGAACTCAAAACTAGAGAGTTATATAATAATAAATTGTCGCTGGGTCGGGGCGGGTCGATCTAGATTTTTTTCAAATGTCGGCAAACCCGCCCCTGCGGTATTGGTGTAAAAATATCAACGATCGCCCAAAACAAATTGTTCGATCGCAGCCGCCACCCCGTCTTCCTCCACATCCGGTGCCACCCAATCAGCAGCAGCCTTCACCCCATCAGGAGCATTGCCCATCGCCACGCCCAAACCCGCGTAGGCAATCATTTCTAAATCGTTAAAATTGTCGCCTATTGCCATCACATTCGCCGCTTGCAAACCCAAAAGTTCCTCCGCTAAATACTGCACGGCATCTCCCTTATTCGCCGAAGGATGCGTAGCTTCAAAAAAAGTAGCAACGGATCGAGTCAAATAAAGCTCAGCAGGCGTGTAGCGCAGCCGCATACTGCTGAGCAACCCGTCGAGTACCCCCGGATTCTCGCACAAAGCCAAAACTTTCGTCGGTTCCCCCGGAATATCTCGCCGCAAATCTTTAATCACAATTGGTTCAATGCCGGATCTTTGGGCATAAATTCGGGTAGCCTCGGTAATTTCCGGCACGTAAAGTTGGTCGTCAATGTAGAAATGGATCGAAAGGAGCGGTCGCAAATCCGGTTCTTCAAAATAATCTAACAGTTGCAGAGCAGTTTGTTTCGACAGCGGCAAGTGCCGCAGCCGCTTTTGAGTAGCTTGATCTTGAATCCACGCGCCCTGATAGCAAATCAGCGGCAATGTTGAGCCAATGTCGCGATGAAAACGCAAAGCCGATCGGTACATCCTGCCCGTAGCGATGGCCACTTTCACTCCCCGCGACTCGGCAGCCAGAATTGCCTGCTTGACGGATTTTCCGATGTCATTTGACAAACCTGCGATCGTGCCGTCGATATCCAGTACCAGTAGTTTAATCTCTGCGGTGCCAAAAGCGCGATCGGTCGCAGTCGCTGGATTTGAAGCAGTTATATTCTGCATGATTGTTTTTAGATTTTAGCTGTTGATTTGCCTGCACCAGTTTATTTTGGCACTGCCGGGATAGCAAAGTGTGCCTTCGGATTTTTTGAAGACTAAGATATATAAGTAAGTAAGCGCAAAAATCAATAATATCGAGGATGGGCCCTCCGGGGCGGGTTTAGCTAATATCACAAGATACCAGCCAGTATAGTGCTACAAAACCCGCCCTCCCCATCTAATGTTTTTTTGTAACCACTTACTTAATATCCATAAAAGCCGCCAGTTTACAGCCGTAAAAACAGCCCTCTACCTGCGTTATGTATTCCCACTTACTCAAGTAGACCACTTTCATAAAATCCTGCAACTGGAGGCAATATCTAAACCATTATGTTATCATTCATTTTCACTTCTTTAATCTCAAATCTTCAATCTCAAATCTTCAATCTCAAATCTTCAATCTCAAATCTTCAATCTCAAATCTTCAATCGGAAATTTCAAATCTCAAATCTTCAATCTTCAATCTTCAATCTTCAATCTCAAATCTCAAATCTCAAATCTAAAATCGTTATGATTACCATTCCGGGATACCGCATTGACGGAAAAATTTATACAAACTCTCACACAGCTATTTATCGAGGGATACAGCTTGAGGAACAAAAACCCGTTATCCTCAAAACTCTCACGCCACTATACCCTACCCCTGCGCAAATAGCCCAAATCCTGCACGAATCCGAAATCATTAAAAAATTAAATTTCCCAGGAATAGTCAACCTTTACAAAATAGAAAAATACAATCACTTTCCTGTTTTAGTTTTAGAAGATTTTGGCGGCATTTCCCTAAAAGACTTTCTCAGCAACAACCAGCTAGAGTTACAACAATTTCTGCAGATTGGCATAAAACTAGCAGAAACTATCGGGCAACTCCACGAACACCACATCATCCACAAAGATATTAAACCCAGCAATATTATTGTCAATATTGAGACCGGAGATGTCAAGATTGCTGATTTTGCGATCGCCTCGCTGCTACCAGGCGAAAATCAAGCCCTCAGCCATCCCAATTTACTCGAAGGAACCCTTGCCTATATGTCTCCCGAACAAACGGGACGCATGAATCGGGCGATCGACTACCGCACCGATTTTTATTCTTTAGGGGTCACTTTTTATGAAATGCTCTGTGGCAAATTGCCTTTTAATGCGATCGATCCAATGGAGTTAGTACACTGCCATATTGCGAAAAACCCAGTTTCTCCTTGTAAGAATAGAAAGCATAAAATAGAAGGTAGAATCAATCAAGCAGAAACCGAGGAGATTCCTCAAGTCGTTTCCGATCTCGTGATGAAACTACTAGCAAAAACCGCCGAAGATAGGTATCAAAGTGCTTTCGGACTGGGGTGCGACTTAAAGAAGTGTCTCGAACAACTCCAAACAACGGGCGAAATTTCTCACATCACCCTCGGAGAGCAAGATCGATCGAGTCACCTGCAAATTTCCCAAAAGCTTTACGGGCGAGAAGCCGAAGTTAATCTACTTCTCAGTGCCTTCGAGCGCATCAGGCGAGGAAATACAGAAATCGTGCTGATTTCCGGTTGTGCTGGTCTGGGAAAATCGTGGTTAGCCTATGAATTATCTAAGCCGATAGTGCGGGAAAATGGATATTTTATTGACAGCAAATTTGAGCAATTTAAGCGCGATATTCCCTACGGTTTTTTGTTCCAAGCTTTTCAAGACTTGTTGCGGCAAATCCTCACAGAAACTCCCGCTCAAGTCCAAGTTTGGAGACAAAAAATATTAAATGCTCTCGGCGGCAACTGCCAAGTAATTATTGAAGTTATTCCCGAAGTAGAACTGATTGTCGGGCCGCAACCCCCAGTGCCAGATTTAGGAGCAAATGAATCTCAAAACCGCTTTAATTTAGTATTTCAAAAATTTATCCGCGTCTTTACTCAAAAAAAACACCCTCTGGTAATATTCCTCGACAATTTGCAGTGGGTCGATTCAGCATCACTCAAGTTAATACAACTGCTAGCAACTGACCTCGAAAGTCAATACTTATTGATAATTGGAGCCTATCGAGAACAGGAAGTAGATGCAAATCATCCCGTGATGCTGACGACCGAAGCAATTAGCAAAGCAGGCGTGACTGTGAGTGCGATCGCCCTTTCGCCATTTGATATTAACAGCGTTAATCAATTCGTTGCAGACACTCTGAACTGCGCACCAGAAAAATCGCTAGCTTTAGCAGAATTGCTCTTTAAACAAACCGCAGGAAATCCATTTTTTTTGAAGCAATTTATGAAGTCTCTTTACTCAAAAAAATTGCTCCAGTTTAAATTTGAACAGTCGGAAAAAAAATTAGAGCGAGCCGAACATAACATTTCTGACTGTCCCCAAACAAGCCCAGATAGAGTAGTGAAAAAATGCCAACTTAAAGGCGAGTGGCAGTGGGATATCGAACAAATACAAGAAATGGGAATAACTGACAATGTTGTAGAATTAATGATAGATAATATTCAAAAACTTTCAGATAATACCCAGAAAATGCTCAAAATAGCCGCTTGTATCGGCAACAAATTTGATTTAGGAATTCTCTCGACTATCTGCGAAAAACCTCTCGCTTCCGCAGCAACAGACCTCTGGGAAGCACTTCAGTCCGGTCTGATTTTGCCCGTGAATAACGCCTACAAAATTCCGATAGCGCTAGCAGCAAGCACAGAATTAACAAACCAAATATCTAGAGAGTTTACAGATGAATTGTCCCTACCTGATGCTGCTGGCGCGAGTTACAAATTTTTGCACGAGCGAGTGCAGCAAGCAGCTTATGCTTTAATCTCCGATTCTCATAAACAAGAAATTCATCTCAAAATAGGCAGATTTCTGCTGCAAAATGCGCATCCAGAACAATTAGAAAAGCATATTTTTGAGACAGTCAATCAGCTAAATGCCGCCCAAAAAATTATCAGCGATGAATTAGAAAAATTTCAATTATGCCAATTAAATTTAATTGCAGGCCGCCAAGCAAAAGCAAGTGCAGCTTACGAACTAGCCGTCAAATATTTAACCGCAGGTATTGAGCTGCTTCCCCCGGAAAGTTGGCAAACTGACTACGACTTGACTCTTGCGCTCTATGAGTCAGCGGCAGAAGCAGCTTACCTAAATACGGAGTTTGAACAAATGGAAAAATGGGCAGAAATTGTCCTGCAACAAGCAAAAAATGAACTAGACAAAATCAAAGTTTTTGAAGTTAGAATCACAGCTTGTGCGATGCAAACCAAACTCCAAGAATCGGTAAAAATTGGTCGGGAAGCACTAAAAATGTTAGGAATAAACTTTCCAGAATCGCCTAGTCCTCTCCACATTCAGCAAGTATTGACCCAAACCGCAGCTTATTTTACCGAAAAAAAGATAGAAGATTTAATTAACTTGCCTGTGATGACTGAGCTGCGAAAACTAGCAACAATGCGCCTGCTTTCCAGTATGTTTTCAGCTACGTTTATAGTTGAGCCAGTGCTGCTGCCGCTGATTGTATGCGAGCAAGTTAATTTATCTATTAACTACGGAAATTCTGCTTTCTCCGCCTTCGGTTATGCTAATTACGGAGCTATTTTAAAAGGAATATTTAGAGATATTGAATCAGGCGATCGCTTCGGTCAATTAGCTTTAAAGTTGCTCGACAAATTAAATGCTGCAGAGTTTAAAAGCAAGACGCTTAATTTAGTAGCATTCATTTTGATGCACGGCAAGCATCATGTTAAAGACACTTTGCCGCTGTTAGAGGAAGCCTATCAAAGCGCACTAGAAAACGGTGATTTAGAAGGTGTCGGATATTCGGCAGTAAATATTTGTCAGTCTTTGTATTTCCTCGGTCAAGAATTGCCGCAACTAGAACAAAAAATGGCGACTTACAACCATCTGCTGTGTCAACTAAAGCAAGAGACGGTATTAACTTGGAATCAAATATATCGGCAAACAGTTTTGCAATTGATGGGAAACTTAGCAACTTCTGAAGTTTTATTAGGTGAAGCTTACAACGAAGAAAGATTGTTGCCACTGCTGTTAACAGCTAACGATCGGGTTGGACTCCAGCACTTTTATTTACAGAAATTAATCTTAGCGTATTTATTTGGAGATGTCGATCGAGCGCTAGAATATGCAGCGCAAGCCGAAGTTTATTTAGACGGAGTGGCGGGCTTTATTAATGTTCCTGAATACCATTTTTACGATGCTCTCGTGCGACTAGCAGCATATTCATCTGCCACAAAAGAAGAACAAGAAGAGCATCTTTTTTACGCAACAGGTAACAGAAAAAAATTGCAAAAAAAAGCGCTTTTTGCCCCTATGAACCTTCAGCACAAGTGCGACTTAATCACCGCAGAAAAAGCGCGAGTCTTGGGCAATATTGTGAGAGCAATGGAATATTACGACTCCGCAATTCAAGGCGCACAAGAAAACGGATACATACAGGTACAAGCACTTGCAGCAGAATTGGCAGGAGCATTTTATCTATCCATAGGGCGATCAAAAATTGCTAAGACTTACTTGATAGAGGCACGTTATTGCTATCAGCGCTGGGGAGCCAAAGCCAAGGTAGCGCATTTAGAATCACAATACTCGCAGTTGCTAACTTCAGCCTTGATTTCAACTAATATCGAAACTCACAAATCTATCAGCAGCGCTTCCACGACCAGCAGCAGTGCAGGCGCGCTAGATTTGACAACAGCAGTCAAAGCATCGCAAGCCTTAGCTGGCGAAATAGTTCTAGACAAACTGCTGGCAAAAATGATGAAAATTGTTATTGAAAATGCCGGGGCGCAAAGAGGCTTTTTAATACTACAAAAATCCGGCCAATTGGTGATTGAAGCATCAGGATCTGTAGATGTCGATCGCGTTGCTGTCATGCAATCAATTCCGATAGATTTTGTAGCAGAGGAGCGAGAAGTAACTTTGCTGGCAGTTGCAGTTGTCAACTATGTCGCTCGTACCCAGGAAAGCGTAGTTTTAAACGATGCCGCCCGCGAAGGACAATTTACTCGCACACCCTATATAATTGCCGTTCAACCTAAATCAATTCTTTGCACTCCTTTAATCAATCAAGGTCAACTCAGCGGCATTCTATATTTAGAAAACAATCTGACTACAGGCGCTTTTACGCCAGACAGGTTAGAAATATTAAAACTGCTGTCTTCTCAAATTTCTATCTCGATCGAAAACGCTCAACTTTACGCCAATTTGCACCAATTTAATCATAATCTTGAAAATTTAGTACAGCAGCGTACCTCCGAGCTATCCCAAACTTTAGAAGACCTAAAATCGGCTCAAAATAAACTGGTAGAATCGGAAAAAATGGCCGCCCTCGGAGGGTTGGTTGCAGGTGTTGCCCACGAAATCAATACTCCAATCGGTATCGGCATCACAGCCGCTTCTCTGCTCGCTGAAAAAGCCACAAAATTTTTTGAGCTTTACACCAATGGCCAAATTAAACGCTCTGAGTTAGAAAAGTTTCTGGATACCGCCATGCAAAGCAGTAATATGATCTTATCGAACCTCACGCGGGCGGCAGACTTGATTCACAGTTTTAAAGAAGTCGCAGTAGATCAGTCGAGCGAACTCAAACGCACGTTTAACTTAAAAAACTATCTAGAGGAAATTTTGACATCCTTAAGTGCCAAACTCAAAAGAACTAAACACAAAATAGAGATTAAGTGCGATGAAAATATTTTACTGAACAGTTACCCTGGCGTGCTGTGTCAAATAGTCACAAATCTGGTGTTGAATTCCCTAATTCACGCTTACGATAGAGAAGACGAAGGAATTCTGACCTTTGATTTCAAACTAGAGGGCGATCGGCTAATATTTGAATATTCCGATAACGGCAAAGGAATTGCCCCAGAAAATCTCAGTAAAATTTTTGAACCGTTTTTTACCACCAAAAGAGGTCAGGGCGGTACCGGATTGGGACTGCACATTATTTATAACCTTGTTACTCAAAAACTCAACTGCACAATTCGCTGCGAAAGTCAAGTAAAAAGAGGCACAAAATTTATGATTGAATTTCCCGCTAAAATGAGCAGTTAGTTATTAGGCCGCCAACATGAATATAAGTTTTATTTAGGAGAACGATAAATGTCAGAAGCTAGTAAAAACCTGTTGGCTGCGGGCGATGACGAATTAATCGCGGCGGGCGACGATGAATTAATATTTGCCGAGGAAGACGAGGCGGAACAAAAACCGCTTGAAGAAAGTTGGAAAATATTAATTGTCGATGATGAAATAGAAATTCATAATATTACTAAACTAGCCTTGAACGATTTTAAGTTTGAAGGTAAAAGTATAACATTTATCAGCGCTTACTCAGGAAAAGAGGCTAAAGAAATAATCCAAAATAACTACGACATAGCATTGATTTTACTCGATGTAGTTATGGAAACAGAAGAAGCAGGCTTGGAAGTAGTTAAATACATCCGCGATATTTTAAATAATCAAGTAGTGCGAATTATTTTACGCACTGGACAGCCCGGACAAGTACCAGAAGATGTAGTAATTGTCAGCTACGATATCAATGATTACAAAACCAAAACAGAACTTACTAACAAAAAATTATTTACCACAGTAGTCACCGCACTGAGAGCATTTAGATCGCTCAATCAAATCGAGTCCAGCAAAAGCGAACTCGAAAAAATAGCCACCGCATCAGCCCGTTTTGTACCGCGTGAATTTTTGAAATTTCTCAAAAGAGAAAGCATCGTTGATGCCAGACTAGGAGACTCTGTACAAGCAGAAATGACGATTATGTTTGCCGATATTCGCTCATTTACAAGTCTGTCCGAAAGTATGTCTCCCCGAGAAAACTTTGAATTTCTTAACTCTTACTTAAGCCGAGTTGGCCCAGTTATCCGCGAGTACAACGGTTTTATAGATAAATACATTGGTGACGGGATTATGGCTTTGTTTCCTAACAGGGCTGAAGATGCTGTGCAAGCAGCAATTGAGATGCAGCAGCAAGTGAAAATTTATAACAGACACAGGCAAAACAGTGGCTATCAACCTATTTCGATAGGGATTGGCTTGCATACGGGGACTTTAATGTTAGGTACGATTGGCGAAGCGGAACGAATGGAAAGTACGGTAATTTCTGATGCCGTTAATTTAGCTTCCCGCGTGGAAGGATTGACAAAGCTTTATGGAGTTGCTATTGTAGCTAGCGTCCAAACCCTTTGCCGGATAGACGATCCTCAACATTACAAGTGTCGGTTTCTCGATCGCGTTCAAGTCAAAGGAAAACAAACACCTGTTGCTGTATTTGAAATTTACGATGGCGACTCGGCGGCAATGATCGAACTAAAAGCACAAACTCAAACTTATTTTGAACAGGGAATTTTTTTTCACTACCAGCAGCAATTCGCGCAAGCAAGGCAAATGTTTCTGCGCGTTTTGCAAGTCAACAAGTATGATAAGGCAGCAGCTTTTTATGCAGAACGCTGCGATATGTTGATGAAGAATGCGGTCATTATGACTCTGGAAGGAATTGAAATTTAATTAAGGGGTAATAGGTTCTGGGTAATTGATAATTGGTAATTAGTAGTTTTTCTTTCTTCCCTCGAACCTCTTGCTTCTCCCTTATGCGCTTAAAATCCCTTGATGTTTTTCGCGGAATTGCGATCGCCTCCATGATTTTAGTCAACAACCCCGGCAGTTGGAAACACATTTACTGGCCGCTAGAACACGCAGAATGGCACGGCTGCACTCCCACAGACTTAGTATTTCCGTTTTTCCTGTTCATCGTTGGCTGCGCGATGTCCTTTTCCCTGTCAAAATATACCCAAACTCCTACAAAAATAAACACCAATATTTACTGGCGAATTGCGCGCCGCGCCGCTATTCTGTTTGTATTAGGATTGCTGCTAAACACATCTTCGATCGCCCTTGACGTACTTCTCAACAGCGCCCCAGTGGAAAACTTCGGTAAAATCCGCATCATGGGAGTATTGCAGCGCATCGGCTTAGCTTATTTTATCAGTGCGATCGCCATTCTCAACCTTTCCCCGCGCAATCAAAAACTGCTCGCTGTTGCCGTGCTTTTCGGCTATTGGGGTGCATTAACCGTATTTGCTGTAGGGGGGTACACTGCCGGCGAACTCACGCCAGAAGGAAATTTAGGAGGATATGTCGATCGGCTAATTCTCGGTAGCCAACACCTGTACAAAGGCGGCCCCTTCGACCCCGAAGGATTGTTGAGCACCTTACCCGCAGTTGTAACAGTCCTGATCGGCTACTTTACAGGAGAATGGCTGCGAGTACAGCAAATCAAAACCCGCACCAGTATCAACTTAGCAATCTGCGGCCTCAGTTGCGTGGTAATCGGCCACTTGTGGGGATTTTTATTTCCGATCAACAAACAACTTTGGACAAGTTCCTATGTAGTTTTTACTGCTGGTTGGGCGTTGCTATTGCTAGCAGCTTGCTACGAAACAATTGAAGTGCGAGGTTGGAAATGGGGGAAGCCGTTTGAAATCATGGGAGTGAATGCAATTTTCCTGTTTGTTGCTTCCGGTATAGTTGCCAGAATCCTGTTGAAAACCCATATCGGCAGCGGTGAAAATGTTTCAACTACCTACACTTGGATTTATGAAAACTGGTTTGTGCCGTGGGCGGGGCCGCTCAATGGTTCCCTAGCATTTGCCGTGAGTGCAGTATTATTTTGGTGGTTAATTTTGTATGGAATGTACCGCCGTGGTTGGGCGATTAAAATTTGAGTAATCAGCAATAAGTAAGCCTGCCTAAAAAAACAGAATAACCAGATACCCAGATACCGGACTTCTTCAAGAAGTCCGGTATCTAAAAGCTAGTCGGTCTTGACATCCACAGCCTGGGGCGGTTAACGTTTGAAAAAACTGTTTCAATGTTGGAAGGGAAAGTGCAATGAACGACTTCTTAGATAGCTTGATCTGTAGGCAGACATTTGATACACAAGCTCTGATGAATTCTCACCCACCAAAATTTTACCACCCTAATAAGAAGCTCGTTTATGACATTTGTTGTCCACCTGGATGCACTCATCGGGGTCAATTAGCGTTTTCCCGATGGTACGCAATGCCATTTCCAGAATATTTTTCTCCTCTCGAACATCAGACCGATCTTTCTGAGCGAAAGGGATATTTTGAGTACGAGCCATCCCAAGATAGCACTCAGATGGAGTGGTATCTCAATTTCGCTCATCACAATCTTTTTTGTGCTTATGGTGGTTCGCTATTTGCCCAAGATGAAATGCAGGTAGCCGAACATCCATCACTCAGTTCACTGCGAGAAGCTTTACTAGATTCTAACATTAAGCCATTGACAGTTGAGAGCGAACAACCTACACCGATTCTGATTCGTGGGGTGGAACGGAGGTGTGCAATTTCTACCGATCGCAATCCAGAACAAGGGCGACCTTTTGGTCTTTACGGCAACAACTTTGGACGAGCTACATCAGATGCGATCGGACAAGCTACAAAACCTCTAAACCCGCCTACAATCACAAACATCATTGCGATAGAAGCTCCTTCCTATGGCGAGGGTTCTTATAGGAGTGCAGAAATTGAATACATCCTGAAAACAGCCTTTACTGGATTTTCAGCAGCACGAATTGAGTCACATTTAGAGTTTTCTAAAGCACCCAGTTTGATTATTCATACAGGGTTTTGGGGATGCGGAGCTTATGGTGGTAATCGTGTCCTGATGGCTCTTTTGCAACTCCTGTCGGCTCGTCTTAGTCAAGTGAATTGTCTCGTCTTTCATACGAGTGATGCTATGGGTAGTGAAGATCTTGCAAGGGCTCAACAAATACTCGATCGCGATTTAGTACCTGATAATTCACCCGTTAAAGTTTCAGCTTTAATAGAAAAGATTCATGCGATGGAATTCCAGTGGGGATTTAGCGATGGAAACTAACAGGCTATTCGAGCCAAGTGATACCTGGACTGAGGAAGATTGTCTCGATGTCACAACCTTTTCTTTGCAATACGCAGTTACTATCGTTGATCGCGACCCCGAAATTTTAGGGGAACTCCTGTTTTTATCGCCACTCCCGTCCCGATGAAGACTGTGCTTGATTGTCTCGAAGCTGGTGATTGGCTAAATGAGTTTCAAAGGCTTTTTTCCTAGTGTCAGCCGCGATCGAGCGATTTCAGTTGTCGCAATGATACGATCGCCACATAACAACATTTAACGTTTATTGATGTCCGCTTCCTCAACATCGATCGCCCTTTGATCGGAAATCCGATCGCACACGCGCCACAACTTCCACAAATTACCGCCCCAACCCCGCCCAGGTCAAGGATTTCGCCTATTTCTCCCTCGCACGCCACCGATCGCTAACTATAACTGAGCCCTAATCGCTAAAATTAAAAAAAGATACGTAATAGGCAGGCCCGGTCAATGATCCCAACAGTTATAGAACAATCCGGTCGCGGCGAACGCGCCTTTGACATTTACTCGCGACTCCTGCGCGATCGCATCGTCTTCTTGGGTCAACAGGTTGACTCTGACTTGGCTAACCTGATCGTTGCCCAATTGCTATTTTTAGACGCCGAAGACCCCGAGAAAGATATTTACCTGTATCTCAACTCCCCTGGGGGTTCGGTGACAGCAGGTATGGGCATTTTTGACACGATGAACCACATCCGCCCCGATGTTTGCACCATTTGTCTCGGTTTGGCAGCCAGCATGGGCGCTTTTCTGTTGAGTGCCGGCGCTAAAGGCAAGCGGATGAGTTTGCCTCACTCCCGGATTATGATCCACCAACCTCTAGGCGGAGCTCAAGGACAAGCAACCGATATTGAAATTCAGGCAAAAGAGATTTTGTACCACAAACGCCGCCTGAACGAACATCTTGCCAACCATACCGGTCAGCCGCTTTCCCGCATTGAAGAAGATACCGAACGGGATTTCTTCATGTCCGCTGAAGAAGCAAAGGACTACGGATTAGTCGATCAAGTGATCGATCGCCGTCCTTCCGCTAGCCGCCCGATCGCCGCTGTCGTCTAAATGAAAAGTTAAAAATCAAAAATGAAGAATATTTCCTCATTTTTGATTTTTAATTTTTAACAGTCATATAGCAGTTTTCAGTGGAGTGAATTACAGATGCTGGGGCGCAGGAAACGGCACAGTGTCCCGTGTTCCTACTGTATTTCATACAATTGAAAACTGCTATATGTAGCTTTTTCTAAAAAACATCACACCTAGAAACTCTACATAATTACTAGGGCAAAGATTCGAGATATTGCAGGAAGTCGAACAATTCTTCTCGATTTAAGAAGTGCCGCGCTTCTTTGCCGTAACCTTGTTTGAGATAATCTTTTCCTTGGTTGGGAGTCCAGCCCAACCGCTTGATTTCCTCAGTGGTTCTGCTGTAGATTTCCAGATATTCTAGAAAATCTACTAACTGTTCGCTAGAAAGCTCTCTCTGCGACGACTTGCCGTAATTTTGTTCGAGACAGTCGCTTTCCTGTTTTTTCTTCCATTGCAGGCGTTTGAGGATGGCGTCTATTTGGGCGATCGTATCAGAATTATCCTCGATCGCATCGCTCGGGATTCCCACTGCGATCGGTTGCAATTCCCTGACTTCGGCCGCACTCTGTAGCAGTTCACTTGGGCTAGCAGTCGGCACATCCAGTTCCGCGATCGGTTCGCCGTAGCTGGAAGAAAGCCAAGCGTCCGAGTCTAACTGCTTCGGTACAAATCCAGTAGCCTCCGCCCGATCGACCGTTGGCGGCAGCGGTTCCGGT
Source organism: Microcoleus sp. MOSTC5 (assembly GCF_036701825.1). Lineage (NCBI taxonomy): Bacteria > Bacillati > Cyanobacteriota > Cyanophyceae > Oscillatoriales > Microcoleaceae > Microcoleus > Microcoleus sp. MOSTC5. Next base: position 32,391 of record NZ_JAUBRK010000070.1, read on the forward strand.
ACAGGTGCGATCGGCTCTTCATTTAATTTCGCTTCGGTATTGACAAAATTGCTTTTATGTGGTATTGAAACTTTGTCGACAACAGGCATTTCTAGAACAGGAAGAGGAGCAAGAGCAGGCGGAACAGGAACGGGAACAGCAGCAGGAGGGGGAACGGGAACAGCAGCAGGAGGGGGAACGGGAACAGCAGCAACCGGAACACTTGTCGGCGGAACAGGAACCGGAACAGCAGCAACCGGAGCAACCGGAGCAACCGGAGCCGGAGAAACACTCGCGATCGCACTCGCGGGATCGCCAAATCCGAGGACAGCGAACGATCGCAACCGGGCGCGGTCTTCAGCATCCTCAACAGACTCAGCAGCCGACATAGCCGTAGCAAGAGTTTTGCCGTCAACCTGAACCAGACAGCGAACAACAAACTTACCGTGATGAACAGTCAGCAACTCACAGATTAACTGTCCAGCGGGATAAAGGGCGCGAAATTCAGCAAACATAATTTTTTGACCCCGAAACCAGGAGGGGCTTATCACTTAAGTGTAGTACAGCCCAAAGAAAACAATTTTCTGAAAGCACATATTCAACATACAATAAATTAAAGGTGAGTCATCCGCGCAACCTTTCACGCCACTAAACCCCATCCCACATCCAGCGGTTTAAGCTAACAAGCATCGGGCGTCATTTCTATCTATAGGAGATGACACAGCAACTAAGCAAAAGTAGTAAAAGTCTCCGGTTTTGTGTACCTTGCACTTTCTACAGCACAGATTGCTCCCGACCCGCTCGTTGCACCTCCGTCCGCAAGGGCAGATCGCGTGCAAAAAACAGGGGCATCGCAGCAGCGAGCTACTAGCAATTTTGCCTTGAGCCGGTAAATTCTTTGCTAAAGCAAGAAGCAAGAGGCACTTCAAAAGGCAGAAGGAACAAGGCAGAAGGAACAAGGCAGAAGGAAGAAATGCAAATTTTCTCCCTCTCCATCTCTCCATCGGCTCATCCTCGACTCAAGCCGTCGCTTTCAGTATCGAGCCATCTTTTAAGAACCGACAGGGGCTTTCTAATTCGCGAAGTGCTCGGCGCTGCTGACCTAAAAGCAAACAAACCAACGCTAAAAAATTGTATTGGGGAATAGCGTGCGGGACAGTTTTCTGCACCGTCAGCCGTCAGTTCAAGACAGACAGCAGACAATTAGCACGAAGCCCGTGTCGGGAGAGAAGCTCAAAAAATCCTCGCGCTCAAACAAGGTGGCTGTGCTCGCGTCTCCACCTATTAACCCGCGCATTTGTTGGGAAGCAGGCACTGCGAGGGCCCTAGGGAGTGCGGCTGATTTCGCCAAAATTAGACTAATTGCTGGAAACAAGAGGATCGATCGCTACATGGAATTTTCTATCGCTGCACTGCTGGCAAATTTTACAGAAGACAAATTAGTGGCCCCTAAAGCATTGGAGAAAAAACTCGACTGCAACGACGCCACCAGTCAACTCAAACTTCAAATCGCATTAGAAGCTCTAGAGAAAATTGGCATATTAGTCAAAGACAAAGGTCGCTATCGCCGAGTAGCTGAAGACGACGTAGTAGAAGCAAAACTGCGCTGTTCGAGCAAAGGATTTTGCTTTGCAATTCAAGACGCCGAAGGCTCAGAAGACGTTTACGTGCGGGAAAGTCACCTCTCGACAGCTTGGAATGGCGATCGAGTCTTAGTCAAAATCATCAAAGAAGGTAGCCGCCGCCGATCGCCCGAAGGCGAAGTCATGCTCATCCTCGAACGCGCCAACCCCTCGGTACTCGCGCGAGTCAAGCAAACCGCCACCCCCACCGGCCGCGTCAGCTACAGAGCAATTCCCCTGGACGATCGCCTGTTGTTTGAACTAGACTTGCTCGCAAACGGCACAAATCTCCAAGAGGCGATCGACCACCTAGTACACGTCGAAGTCAAACGCTACCCCCTCGGCACTCATCGGCCAGTCGGCAAAGTAGTACAGGTACTAGGTTCCGACGCCGAAGCCGCTGACGACCTCGACATCGTATGCTGCAAACACGACTTGCCGCGATCGTTCCCCGCCGCCGTCATCAAAGCAGCCGAAAACTTGCCCAGCAAAGTCAAAAAAACCGACATCAAAAAACGGCTAGACTTGCGTAACATCCTGACAGTTACCTTCAGCAAAAACGAACCGGGAACAACCAACAGCGAAAACGATGCCCCTCAAGCTGAGCAGGAAAATCTCTCCGAAGGAGCAGCCGAAAACGAGTTTGACCCGACATCATTCCTCTCCGATCCGCCAGTGGAACGCGCTTTGTCGATCGAAACCCTGAAGCCCGGCCGCTGGCAAATAGGAATCCACATCAGCGACGCCGCCGAGTACGTGCAGCCAGAAACCCCGATCGACCGCGAAGCCCGCAAGCGAGGCACCGCCGCCCATCTGGGAGACAAAATCATCGCCGTACTGCCAGAAATCCTCAACGAGCGCTGCTCTCTGCTGCCAGATACCGAACGGCTGGCCTTCAGCATACTGCTCACCCTAGACGAATCAGGAGAACTCCTAGAATACGAAATTCAAACCAGCGTCATTCAAATTGACTACCACCTCACCTACCAGCAAGCTCAAGCAATTCTCGAACCAGGCGATGCCGAAGAGCACCCTTTATCATCCGCCCTCCGTCCTTTCCTAGATCAAATGGGGGCCGCCTCACAGGCAGCCAGACAGGCAAGGCTCAAGCGGGGAGCTTTTGAACTAAACTTGCCCGACGCTAACTCTCACTTCGACGACGAAGGCGAATTAGGAGCTTTTGCAACGGCTCCCCCCGCCCAGTCGGCTGTCTCCGAGTTGGTGGTACTCGCCAACCAAGCTGTCGCCACCCACCTGCAAGCCTTGGGAGTCCCAGCAATCTACCGCGTCCAGCCGATGCCAGACCCGGCAGACATTCAAGAGTTCATCAAACTCTCGAACAACCTCGGAGGCGAACTGTATCTCGAAACCGAAGAAGAAGTTCTCCCCTTTGACTTTCAGCGATTTACCCAGCAGTTTGCCGGCTTGAAGTCCGAAAGAGTTCTCACCTACCTGCTAGAAGACACGATGAAGCCCGCTGTTTACAGCACAACTCCCAAGCCGCACTTCGGTTTGGCGCTGTCAGAGGGTTACACGCGCTGCACTTCGCCGCTTTCCCGCTACGCCGATTTGCTGGTGCTGCGGGTGTTGCAAGCGGTGTTCGAGCAAGGGCGCAGCAGCCGCACAACACGGGCTAAGGAAAAAGTTGACTTGCACCATTCCTCCTGTCACGGTCAAATTACTTGGAACGTTCTCCCCCCAGACTTGCACCACGAATTTGAGACAGAGTTTGCATCGGCCGTGGTACACCTGACCGAACGCGAAAGGGTTGCTGAGGATGCCGAAAGCGATTTGCAGGGATTAAAGAAAACGGGATTGATGAAAGAGCGCACCGGTCAAACTTTCCAGGGTTTGATTACAGGCGTGCAGTCTTACGGTTTCTTTGTGGAAATTGAGGTGCGGCCGCCGGAGAGCGACATCTTGCGTGTTGAGGGATTGGTTCACGTTTCTTCGCTGAAGGATGATTGGTACGAATATCGATCGCGCCAGCAAACTCTGGTGGGCCGCAAAAACCGCAATCAGTACCGTTTGGGCGATCGGGTAGAAGTTCAAGTCAAGAGTGTTGACTACTACCGCCAGCAAATTGATTTAGTTGCAGTTGGCGGTGGCAGCCAAGCTTTTGATGATGATGAATAATCCGTTGACTGTTGACTGTTGACAGTTAACTTTTCTCAATACTTAGTTGTCATTGTCGGGCAACTAAGTATTGAGAAGTGGGCTGCCAACTATACTCAGCAATTATCAATCATTGGTAACAAGTTAGAAAGGAGTAGATTTTGTCAATACCTCTTGGGATAGAAATATTATGGAATAATAATGAT
>NZ_JAUBRK010000151.1:0-2694 GCF_036701825.1 Microcoleus sp. MOSTC5
AATTATGAGTTAGCTCTAGGGGATGAAATTTAAAACCTCTAATTATAACATAAATCTTTTTTGCAAGAGGTCTAATACTGACCCCATCTTTTTTTACCATAAATCGGTCAAAATCCCGTCAGCTAGGGGTTTTGACGGTGTTGTCACCCCGTCAGATGCTAGGTCTTTAAAAGGTTCAAGGGCTCGGGGTCAAAACCTAGTAAACGTGGAAAAAATGTCTCAATAATTGGAGCAATATCGGTCAATGAAGTCCTAACATCAGTCAATTTAACAGGTACAACCGATGCAATTACATTTGAGTCTTTTATCATCCGAAAGCTAGTACCAAAATTATGGAAAGCGGTTTGTGTAGTGATGGGTAATTGTACTATTCATACCGAAAAAAATAGAAAAAGCCATCAAAAATTAAGAACCAAATTAATATCCTTGTCGGCCTATTCACCGGATTTCACACCACTTGAAAATTCACGGTCAAAACTTAAAAATATTCTCCGTTCTCTCAAAACGACTAATTATCAAGAGTTAGGTAAAGCCATAGAATTTGCATTTAATGAAGTTACAGTGCAAAAATATTTGAAATTGCCGCAAGTCACTGCTGTTATTGTATTTGATCTTTCTGAGAAAGGCTATAGCTGCTATTTAAATCAAGCGTTTGAGGATGCGGAGTAGATCATATAAATTATTGGTGCGATTGCTAATTCCCAATAAATCAGATGTGCTATATCGAGGGGATTCTTCTTTCACTAATTTAACAAAGATGAAACTGCCACCTGTAGCAATCATGCCGTAACTAGGTTTGTCAGCAGAGTTGGGATTGGCCAGCATATAACCTAAGATTTGCGCCAAGCCCGCTTCGATCGAAAATGAAACTCGTTTCGATTCTATTACCATCAGCCACAACTGCTCTTTTAAAACTAAAGTGTCGATGCTACCTTTGAGGATAACCTCTTCATCTTCTTCGGAAATCTCGCCGGATTTTTCTGGTTTAATGTAGAAAGGATGCAGATAAAACTAGCCGACAAATAACAGCGGAGAGACGATCGACAAACTGATGGTTTTTTCCAGCATCGGCGGATACTCTAGCAAGTTGAAGTAACCTGCTTTAATCTGATCTAGCTGTCGTTTTTGAAAGTCGGTGATTTCTGGCAACTCGTATTGCTATGCTATAAAAAATTGGTCGTCTGTGACAAGTTGCAGGTCAAAAAGCGTTTTTAATTCTTCTAATGCGACATTTTTAGATTGAATTGTTTGGTACTGGTCTGTTATTGTGTGGTAGACTAGCTTAGTAACTTTGGTTAATTCGCATCCCACCCTATGGACTGCCCCTACTGCGACCACCATGCTATGAAATACGGCACTACTCGCCTGAAAGAGGGAGACATCATCTAGACATACTACTGTCGCCACTGCGAAAAACGGTTTAACGAACGTACCGGGACGCCTATGGCAAATTTACGCACTCCCAAAGCGCTGGTGGTGAGCGCGTTAAAAATACGTACAGAGGGGACGGGGATCAGGGCTACAGGGAGGATACTGGGCAAATCGCACTCTACCGTTATTCGATGGGAAAAGCGTGTGGCAGACATGACGAAAGCATGGTCTCCACCAGCACCACCAAGTCAAGAGGTAACAGTAGAAGGAGATGAGTTGTACACGCGGGTCGGGCGTAATTCCTCCCCCGGAACGGTCCCAAGGGTGGACAATCAGTTTTATAGAACGTGATAGTCGCTATTGGTTAGTGGCTAATGCAGGCTTTAAAAATGCTCAATTATTCCAACAGGGAACCCAATCCGCCTGGCAGTGGGCTAAAAAATTGTGTCTCTGTACGTTGGTTCACGGACGGGGAACAACGTTACGGTCAGCAGTTATGGTTATTAGCAAGTCAATACTTGAAATCCTTTGAACGCCCTCAAGCTTACGGATACCGTAAAGTTTGGCGGGAGGGTGTGGAAGTAGCCATGAAGATAAAAGGCTCTCAAGGTCGTAAGCGTGTTAAATGGGTTAACCAGGAGCATCCTTACACTGCCATTAGTCCAAAAACAGAAGTAGGCGCTAATCATAATGAGGCACTTAATAGTTCCATAAGACGACGCTGTAGCGCTTACAGACGACGTACAAATACTTAGGGCTTGCTGAATAAGTAAGGGAAAAGTCAGATCGGGATTGACCATCTATTCAAGCTCGCTCGAACATAAGTTTGTCTTGTCTGAGCTTTGCTAACTTATAACTTTTAATAATAACAAACCCGTAAACAGGTGTTGTTTTCGATTCTTGGCAAAAAACAACACAAAAAACCTGTCTAAGCCAGGTAGAAAGATTGATGACTAAAAAAGTAATAGCAATCTTCTGTCTCTGAAGTATTAGCAAGTTTTGTCATCACGCGAGCGAGGCTAAATCTTCGTTTCGAGACTCCAAACTTTCCCTCAATTGAACTCCGAATTTTCTCATCTTCTAGAGCCTGATTCTTTTTTTCTTTGCTGACATTTGCAGGGGGTCTTCCTAAAGGTGGTCCGCTGATTCTAATACCTCTTTCTCTACACCAAGCTCGGTTCTCTCTTGTCCGATAAATGCGGTCAACATGAACCGATTCAGGATAAGAGCCTGTAAATTTATAATACAATACGGTTTACTTAAGGTCTAACAAGTGATAAACTATATGATATACAAAAAGTAAATCAAGTATAGTGCCGTACA
>NZ_JAUBRK010000071.1:0-34532 GCF_036701825.1 Microcoleus sp. MOSTC5
TGATTTTAAATCACCCTAACCTTCCTTCAGTCTTGTCTTATGGTACTCTGGCTGCTTAAAAACTGTCCGAACTATTGGTAATAGTCCTAAATTCATAAATTACTTTATAAGTCTTTTTAATACAGACAATATTCCTTTGGTGTACTCATTATCTTCTATTTGAGAATGCAATTTTTTAGCTTCGCTTGTAGCGTTGCCAACTAAATAACCATGTCCAACTGCTTGAAGCATTTCGATATCATTGCCACTTTCGCCAAAAGCTATAGAGTTTTGAGAGTTTACATTTGTCTGCCTTAAAATAAAATCAACTATATGTTTTTTCCCTGTTCCTGAAGGGATAAAATCGACATCATAGCAATTTTGGGGATCTCCAACTAATGGATTACATTGACTAATATTTACTTTAATCCCAGCATTTTTAGCTAAAAATTTTATTTTTAAAATCGCCTGTCTGTCAAGTTGTTTGTTTTGTTGATAGTAATAGTAATTTTTTAAAAAATGAGAATCTGCTATTTGAGGTTGTGGTGTCAGATTTATTCCATCTAATTTCAAAATATTAACTAAATTATTAACTAACTTATCTGAAAACCCACTTTTTTTGAGATGGCTTTCCCATGTTTCATCTTTTTCACCGTAGTGTTTTTCATTGAAGTATATCAGTTCTGTACCTAAACTACTGGCAATAAAATGAGGTAATAATCTTAACTCATATTTACTCATTTTAGAGAATACTGAAGTTATACTGCTGCCAGTAACCCAACCAAAAATAATTTGTTTTTCATGAGTGTTGTTTAGTAAATACTCCTCAAGTTCTTTTTGCTCGTTTTGATGACACTCTTTGTTTTCGTGAGCAAGATAAGTTTCATCAAAATCTGTAAAAACAACGTAGTTTGGTTTTGTGACTGGAGGTAAGAGCTTTGTCTTATGTTCGGAATATTTCATATCAAGCCTCGACAATCTTATTTGTGCTTCTATTAGGAGTCGGCTATGAATTATTTAGTGTCAAAAAATCTGGATTTACATTAGAGACATGCCACCATTGATACACAAATACTGTCCCGTAACAAATTTGGACTCTTGACTAGCGAAGTAAAGCACTGCTTCCGCAATATCCTGTGGAGTACCCCAATGCTGCATGGGAATTCTTACTTGGTAAGCATCTTTTTTCTCCTGAGTGGTAGTTTCGTGGCGTTCTACGGGAATCCACCCGGGAGCGATCGCATTTACTGTGATGCCAAATGGAGCAAGTTCGGTGGCCATGCTGCGGGTGAACCCGATTTGCCCGCCTTTAGCGGTAACATAAGCACTAAAGTTGTTAACTGTCCGAAAAAAAACATCGCTACTGATATTGATAATTCGTCCCCATTGTTTCTCCTTCATCGCGGGTAAGCAAGCACGGGTGAGCAAGAAAGGACTCTTGATAAAAAAGTCGATCATTGTCTGGAAATCTTGCCAAGTGTACTCTTCAAAGGGTATCTGGGGCTGATTCCCTGTTGCATTCAACACTAAAATATCTACAGATCCTAACTGTGTAGCGATCGCTTCGTAAATCGCTGTCACATCTTCTTCATTGGTTACATCACCCTTGACGAGGACAGCCTCACAGCCAAGGTCTTGTAACTCTGCCAGCGCACTTTCTGCACGCGATAGATTGTTGTTGTAGTTGAGGGCGAGCTTAGCACCCGCTAAACCTAGCCTCAAGGCGATCGCTTTCCCCAACCCAGCACTGCTTCCTGTGACTAAGGCAACGTGTCCATCTAAAGAAAATGACATTTAATCGGGTATCCTCTTATAAAAATTAGAAATCAGGTGACTGAGAACAGGAATCAAAACTCTTGTAATAATTGGCACAAATAATCCAAACTCTCTTTAGTGCCATGCTGAACATCTGCTGGTTCTTCGTACTCAACTGCCCAGTATCCTCGATAACCTGCATTCAATAGTTCTTTGATAATAGGCTCCCAAACGATTTCTCCCTTTCCAAAAGCACAGAACTGGGGCTTGCCATCAGCCCATGTGACATCTTTCCAATGACTGTAGTTTACCCAAGGAAGGATGTAGCGCAGTGCCATCAGAGGATCTGTCCCCTGGTTCAAAAAGTTAGCAGGATCGTAGTTGACTCCAACAACAGGACTCTTGATGCCTTCCATAATCTTGGCAACTCGTTGCCCTGTTGCTGTTGGACCACCGTGATTTTCAATGGTTATTTTAATACCATGTTCTTCGGCGTAATCACCAATTTGATTAAAAGCGTAGTGAAGCCGAGTAAAAACTTCTGGCGGAACGTTATCGTTTCTATGACCACCAGATAATAAGCGGACAAATTTTGCCCCCAGTTGTTTAGCTGTGTCAATAAAACGCTGTACTCTTTGAATCTCTTTTTCGAGAGCTATTTCGTCGGGAATAGTGAAATCATTTCGTGCGGCTATACAGATGATATCTACTCCGGCTTCCTCTGCCCAAGTGGCAATCTTGGCGACTGATTCGTCGTTACCACTATCTAAAAGGTGTTTGGGTGCTTGTGGATGAGCATTGACTTCTACTGAACGAATACCTTGGTTGGCTACCCAGTGAAAATATTCCGGTATTTCTAGTTCTCTCCAGCCCCAAGCTGCACAGGCAATGTTTGATGAGTTGATGTTATTCGGCATATTTAAACCTCTTGATACGACTGTTTTAAACGTTAGGAATGCCAGATTGGATTATATCATTATTTGCGATAAGTTTTTCAAACCTACACATTACACATATTGATAGAACAATTTAATGTTATGACAGACTCCCTCAAGTTGAGCAACTGTTAATTCTGGATAAATAGGTAAACTCAGAATTTGGTGTGACTGCATCTCTGCAACAGGAAAACTGCCTTCTGCATAGCCTAATTCTTTGCCTGCTGTAGACAAATGAATTGGTACGGGATAGTGAATTGCCGTGCCAATACCGCGATCGCTCAAAAATTGGCGCAATTCATCGCGCCGTTTAGCTTGGATGACGAAGGTGTGGTACACGCATTTCTCCCGGTCACGTTCTGACGGCATTTGGATCTGAGGAATGCCAGCAAGTTGAGTTTGGTAATAGCGAGCATTTTCCCGACGTCGCTGTGTCCATTCTTGGAGGTAGCGCAATTTGACTAAAAGAATTGCTGCTTGTAAAGTATCTAAACGGGAATTGTGAGACCATAAAACACAGTCATCGCGACTACGCAAGCCAATATTACGCATAATTTTCAGCTTGTCGTGCAGTTCTGGATTATCTGTAACTAACACTCCCCCATCTCCACAAGCATTTAAGTTTTTGAGTGGATGTAAGCTAAAACAGCCCACTGTTCCAAAAGAACCCACTGGCTGACCTTGATACTCAGCCAGTACAGCTTGAGCAGCATCTTCGACTACGGCTATTCCTTTTTCTTGAGCAAGTGTTAAAATTGGCTCCATATCGCAAGGTCGCCCTGTAAGATGGACTGGGAGAATTGCCTTGGTCTTAGGGGTAATGACAGATGAAATTTGGCTCGGATCAATATTGTAATCATCGCCCACATCAACGAATACAGGTCTAGCTCCAAGCACGCGAATACAGCTAGCTGAAGCCACAAAAGAATTAGGAACAGTAATAACTTCATCACCGGAACGAATACCAATTACTTTGAGTGCGAAAATTAAAGCATCTGTCCCAGAATTTACGCCAATGGCATAGCGAACACCGCACAATTGAGCAAACTGACGCTCAAACTCAGCAACTTGCTCGCCTAAAATAAAGTTCCCCTCATCAATGACTTCGCCAATTTCTGCCAGCAACTCAGACTTGAGGGAAGCGTGTTGACTTTTGAGATTGACAAAGGGAATTTGATTAATCCCTAATTGTTTTTGCACTTTATTTAATATCCCAAAATGTTAATAATCACTTCACGAGAATGACCAGACTGGCGATGTTCCCAAATATAGATCTCTTGCAAGCGACCCACTAGCAAAAGACCTTCACCAACGGGAATTTGTTCGGAAGTGTTGGTGAGGGCGGCTCGAATATGGGCAGGCATATCGTCTAAACCCTCTCCAGCTAAGAGATATTGACCTGTTTCTGGAACTAATTTGGCAAAAAATGCTTCTACATCCGGTCGCGCATCATTTTCCTGAATCAGTAAACTGGCTGAAGTATGACGCAGGAAAAGAGTACAAAGCCCTGCTTGAATTCCCGATTCTGTGACGATCGCTTGCACTTGGGGTGTAATTTGACAGAGCGATTTACCAGTGGTTTGTACCTGAATCGCTTGTTGGTAAAGTCTTATGGATGAGTTTGTCATGTTAATTCCTTAACCTAGATGCTCAAACCAGGATTTTGTCTCTTGCTGAATCGCTCCCGGTGTCCAGACTGGAGCATCTCGCCAGAGTTCAATATTGGCTAACATCTCAGCTACCCCTTGACTCAAGGTTACTTGAGGTTGCCATCCTAAAAGAGTCGTAGCCTTGGTAATATCTGCCCAAGTACAATCGGGTTCTCCTGGACGTTTGGGGATATGGACGATCGGGCCTTCTAATAATTGAACGAGTCTCAAAACGCTTTCAGATTGACCGGAACCAATGTTGATAATTTCGCCTATAATATCAGATTGAGCAGCTTTGACAAACGCTTCTACTACATCGCTGACAAAGGTAAAGTCTCTAGTTTGAGTCCCATCACCCACGACAGTGAAAGGTGTTCCGGCTAGTTTCTGAGCCAAAAACACGCCAAATACTGCACCATACGCGCCAGTCGTGCGCGATCGCGGCCCATAAACGTTAAATAGTCGTAATGAAAGGGCTGGAAGTTTATAAACTTGCGCCCAATGCATGACGAGTTGTTCCCCCATATATTTAGTCAATCCGTAGGGGTGTTTGGGATGGCAGGGATATGTTTCTGGTGTTGGATATTGGTCAGGAATGCCGTAGCAAGTTGAGGAAGCTGTGTAAATAAACCTCTCAATTTGAGCAGTACGGCAAGCCTCCAAAAGAGCGAAGGTACTATGTAAATTAGAATGATAGTAGTCTCCAGGATTTTGGATTGAGGGAACTAAATCAGCTAATCCTGCTAAATGAAATACCCAATCAATGTCTGCTAGGGTGGGAGGGGAAATATTGGCTATATCCTGCTCCATAAAAGTAAAATTTTTAGAGGTTTGAGCTACTTTTAGATTAGCTGTTCGCCCTGTAATCAAATTATCCAAACCAACAACACTATGACCGGATTTTAGGAGGCGATCGCACAAGTGACTGCCAATAAACCCAGCAGCACCAGTCACTAAGCAACGTTTAGGAGAATTCACTTGACTGTTCATTCAAAGCTTGATATTCTAATCTGTTAAAACGTTTATGAGTATAACACACTTTTGTCTCACCAATTCAATTTATATCTTCTAAATGTATTTTTGTATTGTACTGTTCTGAATCGCCTGTATCGGTTGGTTTGTTCTGTCATCAAATAGGAGTGCTATATAACTATAACTTTTTGTTTGATATTTTATAAATGAGTTTAGTTAATTCTTTGCAGTCAACAATAATATTCTCGTTATTTGCTTCACAAAAGAGACATCCGTAATTAAATCCTAAGCCTTGAGCTATAGTATAGAAAAAATGACTAATTTTTTGACCAAATATTTCAATGATAGTTGCCTTATGAGAGAAAATCATATTTGTTAATCCGGCTCCATGAGGAGCAACAATAATTTTGGCTTGAGCAAAAAATTTTACCTGCTCTTGCCAATCTATATCTTCAAGAACATAAGTAACAAAATCCATTTTAGCTAAAGTTTCTATCACTTCTTCTTCATTGAGAATGCGTCGAGCATTTGTTTGACGGCGAGAAAGAAAAACGTTTGGACTCAAAGGAATTTTTGAAATCGCATAACTATCTATATTACCAAGAATACGTTCTTTTACCCAAGAACAAGCTTTGATTGAAACACGGCCTTCTTCCCGCCGCTTAGAGCAAATAACTAATTCGTTAATCTTAGCTCTATATCCATTCCATTGAATACAATCTTCTACCCGATAACCCATCAACTCTAAAGATTGAATTTTCCAATGTGGAGGGTCTTTGTCGATTATTAATACTGGTTTTTTGCCTGTCTTTTTAGAATAATATTCTAGGGCTTCTAGCCGAGTTAAGCCCTCAGAAATCCAATGAGCGTACAAACGACTCCAATAATTAACTAATGAACAAGCTAAATCAATATGTTCGGAATCAGAGACAGGTCTAATATATTGGAAATTAAAACCTTGCTTAAGTGTTGAAATGACACTGTGTTCTAAACAGTCTACTCTGTCTAAAGCTGTTTCTAAAATGATCTTTCTATCTTCAGAAAACCCAATAGCATCAATCCCAAACAGTTCAACATTTTTAAATTCAGTAGCAAAAGGAACGGTAAATTTAAAAATTCCTTCTTTTTCTTTTAATACACTGGGTATTGGTTGATAACTGATGGGCTGTTGAATTTCAACAGTCTCATCATACTTTAATCGATATAAATTATGGTTATTCTCGGAGGATTCTATCAACTCTGACCTTCTAATTAAATGTTTATTAATATAATCAAACAAAAATAAATAGATCAACTTGAGAGTCGCTATTTGTTGATATTCATCTTCAAATTGAGGAAGATTATTTTCCCTTTTATCTTGCTCCATTGCTTCAGTTGTTGTGAGAAGATGAGTATCGATAAAACTTAATAATATAGGATATATTATTTTGATAATCAGCAAATGTTTAAGACTGCTCCCAACTCGGTTCATCTATTTATAATATCCTCCGTTTAGATTGCCAATTAAAAAATATTTTTTTATGTCTCTAAAAAGAAACTTCCGGGGAGTTTCTCAATAATTAATAAACAGATTTACATCCAATATTTTTAAACAAAATACTTTAGTTGGGCTAAGTTGTCCAGCCGAGCTGAAACCTCTATCTCTTCTTGAGCAACAACTTCTTTACTCAGCAAATAAAATCTACCGACCCCTGCAGATTTGGCAGCTTGCATATCCGATATTTTATCACCAATCATCATTGACCTTTTAAGATCTATTGGATATTTCCGGCAAGCCTGTTCAATCATTCCTGGGGACGGTTTACGACACCTGCAGTTCCTGCAATAATTAGGTATAGCAGCTTGGGGGTGATGTGGGCAATAAAAGACATCCAGCAATGGCACGCCTTGTCTGATAAACTGCTCGCACATCCATTCACTCAGGTCTAAAAAGTCCTGTTCGGAATAATAACCGCGGGCAATACCCGACTGATTAGTAATTACAATCAGCTCGTAACCCAAATTATGCAGTAGACGACATACTGTAAACACGCCCTCGATAAACTCAAACTGCTTACGAATCGCAACATACCCATAATCAACATTGATAACACCATCGCGATCGAGAAAAGCTACTTTGATCACCTCGCTAAGTCCTTGACTTTGTTCATAATCCCAATAGCATCAATACCTTGATGAGGTAATTGCTCCCATACTCCACTCGAACCTTCTTGATGAGTACCCATATAGGCATATTTGGGAGAAAAACCGCGCTCTAGTAACCAGGACCCAAATCGAATTCCTAGCCCTGTGCGACGATTTAACGATTCAACGACCAAGACAAAGGGTGTGGAGCCAATTTTTGCCATGATGTCTTCATCAACCAGATTCAGCGTTGGCTTGTTGATTAGCCCTACATCAATTCCTGCTTGCTTGAGATTTTCCACCACCTCAAGAGCGCGGTAAATTACTTCACCAAAGCTGACAATGTACCCTGCTGTACCCTCACGTACAACGTCATCCTTTCCGGGAACAAAGGTATAGCCCTCTCCATACAGAGGTTTGCCATCAGCATCCAGGATATCCGGGACTGGGGAACGACTAGAAAAGATAAACCGTAAACCAGGTTGATGAAACACAGTCTCCACACAGGCTTTCATTTGACCGCCATCTACTGGATAATACAGACGGGTTTCGTAGCCATCATCTAGCCCGTTATCTGCAAACATATTATTCAAACCAAAATGGCAGCTATTATCTGCTATTTCATCTATACCACTATGGGAAAATTGGCACAGAACGTTGGATTTATTCAGCCGCGCCATTGTGATTTCTGAAATGCACATTTCTAAAAAGGCGCTATAGGTGCTGAAAATCCCCTGTTTTCCTTCCTCCATGCCAAATCCCGCCGCCGCTGCGAAATTTCCTCGCTCCATGATGCCACCGCGATAGAAAATCTCTGGATAGGCTTGACTAATTTTGTTAATCCCACAAGACTCTCCCAAATCACTGTCGATGCACATCACATTTTCTTGGCGTTCTGCAGGAGTCATGGAACCTAGAATTGAAACGACGGTGGCATCGAAGATATGGCGAGTTTTACTGCTAGAACCTGTAAAGGTGTAGGTTGCTTTGAGTGGAACAATTCCTTTGAGATAATTAACGGCTTGAGTGTGTCCGCGAGTTTCCAGATAAGCGATCGCCAAATCCAACCCCAGAGCATCATGACCGAGGGGTGTACCCTCTACCCCGCTAATACCAGGACACATCTGGCGTTTATTCACAACCGCTACGGGACCGTCTGCGGTAGCTGCTTCACAGAGACGACGATACAAATCATCTAGGTTTTCACCTTCTCCTGTTAGTACAGTTAGTCCATGTCCCGCTAAGGTTTGACTGACATTAAAACCTGGTAAATAATCTGAAGGGTATCCACTACAGGTAGAATTGTTATCGTCAATAATTACGTTGATATTGAGATTTTTGGCTACAGCTAAACGTGCTGCTTCGGCATTATTTCCTTCCTGCTGTGATCCATCTGAACCCAGACAAAAGACTACCCGATTGGGATTAGCGATCGCTACTCCATTCACATAGGGCCACATATGTCCCAATCTCCCAGCACTAAATTTCACCCCAGGAGTGCGTCCACGTTCCGGATGAGCAAGAAGTTTGGAATAGGGTTCTCGATAGTGCAGCAGATTTTCAGCATCAAGATCGCTGAGTAGAGTGGCCATGAGATATTGTGTGGCAACTCGGTGTCCGGCTTCATCGAAGAAAATCGGTACAAACTTATCTGGTACTCCCCGGAAGAAAGCATCTAGAATCATAACTTCGGGAACTGTATCATAAGCCCCTCCTGTATGACCGCCTACGCCTTTTGCTGCTGCTATGGCAGTAAAGAAAACAATCGTGTCTCGACAAAGTTGAATATTAGCTTTTAGCGTTTCTCTTTGCTCATTCGTCAAAGTTGAATTAGTCGGGTCTAATTTTAACGGTTTGTAACTATCTAGGTTAATGGGAAAGCGTAAGGTTGTTACAGGCATTGGTTCTCGTTCTTTAGAGCTTATCGAGTTTTTCTTAAGTGAAATGCGTTCTAAAAAATTAGCTAACACTTACCCAGAGTATTCTAGTACCTTGATGTCTCCCCGACTCCTTGTCTTTAATGTTACTTTACAAAGTAAAGTAACAATTCTTTATAAAAGTTATATATTTTTTACATTTAAACACTTTGGTTAAATTATGTTATGTTTCTATAATATATAAATATCTTAATCACATAGATATTAGAAATAGGCTAATATTTTAGGCACTGACAAAAACTAAGGAAAAATATAATTAAATGTTCGGGTTGATTAAACAGATACCAACATGGCAAAAACTAAAGTGGCTACAGTATTTAATAAAGCCTCTATTAATGAAATATATTCAGCAAAATCTACTTGATAGAAAAAATTTAATTTTTCAAACCGATACCCGTAAAGAAAATAATTTTTTTTCGCTTTGGATTGTAGAATGTTTGACACGAATTCAAGTGAGACCTGGACTATACCATCAGATTTGCACGTTCCTACAGCTAAAGCAGCAAATCGCTTAATTGCCATATTTGCC
Source organism: Microcoleus sp. MOSTC5 (assembly GCF_036701825.1). Classification (NCBI taxonomy): domain Bacteria; kingdom Bacillati; phylum Cyanobacteriota; class Cyanophyceae; order Oscillatoriales; family Microcoleaceae; genus Microcoleus; species Microcoleus sp. MOSTC5. The sequence continues at coordinate 9,881 of NZ_JAUBRK010000071.1, forward strand.
GAAGTTGAATAATCCTCTAATGAGTTATTTCCTTTCTTAAAAATGAGAACCATAGTTTATCAGTCTTATCGTACCCACAATGTACCTAGTTGGATTAATACCTGTATGCAGACAGTCAAAGACTGGGCAACGCTGAAAGGATTCGATTATCAAATGATCGATGATAAACTGTTTGATTATGTTCCGGACTGGTATAAAGAAAAAGCGAATGGGAAAATACAGCCAATTAGCGATCTAGCTAGACTAGAATTGGCGAAAGAGTTTATTTTAAAAGGATATGAGCGAACTGTTTGGATAGATGCTGACATTCTGATCTTCCAGCCAGAACAGTTGAATATTAATACTAGAGAAGAATATTTATTTTGTCGCGAAGCTTGGATAGAGCTAGAAACAGGAAGTACGGTAGAGGAAGGCAAAATTGTTTGTATTAGTAAAGTTCATAATGCTTTGACTATATTTACTCAAAAAAATAGCTTTTTGGATTTTTACATTTATGTATGTAAAGAAATTGTTAGAAATACTCAAGGCAAACTTTCTTCAATTGAAGTAAGTACTAGATTTCTAACCAATCTGCATCAAATTTTTCCGTTACCTCTTTTCAAAAATATGGGACTTTTTAGTCCTTTAAATATGTATGGTATTGCTCAAAATCAAAATTATTTTACTCAAGAGTATGTCAAACTAATAGGCGCTCCAATTTATGCAGCCAACTTGTGTTCATCGTTTAGAAACACTAGCTTTCAAGGAATAGATATGAACGATCAAGTCTACGAAATTGTGATTGAAAAGCTTTTAGAAACAAAAGGAGAATTAGTCAACCAGTACCTTTGAACAGTTAGTGCCAAAATCAAGCCAATGAGTGTTCTTAAAAATGATATATTGAAATTGAACCAGAACCAAAAAGCTTGTGGAGTACAGATACCAATGTTACAACTATCACTAATATGAGTAAACATATTTTTTTGTATACACTTGATCCAGGGGTTGGCGGCGTTGCACAAAACAATCACTTAATTATGTGTACATTAGCAAGATTGGGATATCAAGTTACCTGTGTACAACCCCCAGCCTATGATGATAGAGTAATTAGCTTCCAAAAGCAGTTGGGTATTCAGCACCTATGGGTAGAAGCTAAGAACAAAAACAATTCACGAGGCTTTGATATTGAAAGTTGGCAACCGACTTTAATAAATAGCTCCCCAAAACCAAGTTTAATTATTTGTAGTAACATCCATCCGTTCGCCAGCTTTGCCGTTAAACAAATCGCTATTCCACTGGGAATACCCTACATTGTAATTGAGAATCTGGTTCTACCAGATATGGCCCTTCGGTTTGTTGAATATCTAGATGAGCTATCACATCACTACATTGAAGCCAAGTCAGTTATTGCTGTTTCCTATGATGATTTAGGTGTATTACACAGATTATTCAAGCTTCCCAAGAATAAAGGAAAGGTTATTTATTATGGACGACCTGTAGAATATTTTACTCCTTGCGATTTTGGCGTGCGCGATCGCCTGCGCCAATCGCTTAACATACCAACAGATGCTGTAGTTTGCTTCACAGCGGCTCGCATAGAATTGCGAAAAGGCTACCAGTATCAGTTAGAAGCAATTAAGCAGTTGATGATCGGCCCAGTATGGTCTCAACTTTACTTTGTGTGGGCAGGAGGTGGGATTTTTGAGCCACAACTCGAAAAGGAACTCCAACAAGCAGTTGAGCAACTGGAAATAACTGATAAAATTAAATTTTTAGGACAAGTTACCAATGTTTCAGAGTGGCTAGATACTTCTGACATCTTTATATTGCCTTCAGTATCGGAGGCATTTGGAATGTCCATTGCTGAGGCTATGGCAAAAGGATTGCCAGTTATTGCCACAGCAGTCGGGGGTATTCCAGAAGTCTTGGGTAATACTGGCAAATTACTTCCTGACCCCAACATTGATTCGCAAGCCACAGTGAGAGAATTGGTAACGACGATTCAAGACTGGGTTATGAGTCCACAGTTGCGTCACGACCTTGGTCAGCATTGCAAACAGCGAGCGGAAGAAATGTTTAGGGAAGAACGGAGTATAAAAGAAGTATTGGAAGTGATTGATCGGGTACTCATGCTATCCGAAGATACATCCCATGAGTATTAAAACTAGCATACTAATACGCACGAAAAACGAAGCTCAAGACATAGCAAAAACTTTGAGATTGTTGACAAGTCAATCTTTAAAGCCCAACGATATTGTTGTCGTAGATTCTGGTTCTACTGATGAAACAGTTAATATTGTCAAGCAGTGGAGTGACGTTAAGCTAATTCAAATTCAGCCTGAAGAATTTACATTTGGTCGTTCTTTGAACATTGGCTTTAAAGCTACTAATGCAGAAATCGTTATAGCGTTGAGCGCTCATGCTTTTCCCTGCGATCGCTACTGGTTGCAAAACCTGGTTAAGCACTTTGATGACCCTGAAGTAGCGGGAGTTTATGGCAAACAGGTTCCTCAACCTGATGCTTGGCCCCCTGTTCAGCGAGACCTAGCGTTTTATGGAGACCAGCTACGAACTCAGACAAACCCGGATAGTCCTGGCGAACACTTTTTTTCCAATGCTAATTCTGCTATTCGTCGTCAGTGCTGGGAAAAACACTGTTTTGATGAAACGCTAACTGGTAGTGAGGATTGGGAGTGGTCACGGGCGATGCTAAGGCTGGGCTACAAAATCATCTATGAGCCTGAAGCAGCCGTATATCACTCACACAACGAGCGTCTTCTGAAGGTATATCAGCGATTTTATAGAGAAGCGCTGGCATTTCAGTCGATCTACGGGGAAAAAATGAGCTTGCACCAGGCACTACGTAAATGGCGCAGGTCAGTATTAGCGGACATTCGCTTCATCCTCCAAAATGGCAAAAGTTACGAGTGGATTTTACGTGCACCAATCTATCGCCTATTCTGGATTTACGGACTGCTTAAACCCAGTTTAGCCGCACCAATGTGGGAGCCGTTTGTTAAACGCTGGCTGAGAGACTATTCCAACAAGCAGTTGCATTAAAAGTTTTGTCAAGGCAGGCTAAAAGATCGCTAAACCTTAAAAAATTACCAGAAAACAAGTGTAACGCATGACTACCCATCTTTGGCAAGAACAGGCAGTTGAAGAAAATGGCTTAACCACTGTTAGCGCCACAATAGAGACTGCCAACCAAGCACAATATCGTTTGTGGTATCGAGTGCAAGCGGAACACGGTTCTCTACTGACACAAAGCTGCGACCCATTTGTTGTTGCCACCATTTTCATCGCCATGAAGCACGGCACTGATATGGTGGTTCACGGCGAAGTTTCTCCCTCTTTATTGCAGAATTTAGCAGAGTTCCAAGCAGCTTGGGCGTGCTGGCGATCGGATCTTTACAAGCAAGTTGAAATCACCCCAGAAGTTGAGCGAGAACAGCCAGTAGCTAATAGGGTACATAGAGTAATTTCTGCTTTCTCTGGTGGGGTGGATAGTTGTTTAACAGCGTTTCGCCACAGCCAAGAAGGGCATAGCAGGGTACAGCGCCCTTTACAAGCAGGATTGATGGTTCACGGGCTGGATATTCCCCTTTCAGAGCCGCAAATCTTTAACCGTGCGGCGCAAAAGTCTAGGTTGACACTCGCCAGCTTGGGTTTAGAACTAATTCCGATGGTAACTAACTTCCGCGAATTCGAGCAAGATTGGGAGGACTCTCACGGAGTTGCAGTTGCGTCTTGCTTGATGCTGTTACAGGGTGGCTACTCGGAAGGCTTAATCCCCAGTTCTCTTCCTTATCATGCTCTCGTTCTACCCTGGGGCTCAAACCCACTCACCGATCCGTTACTGTCGAGCCGTACTTTTGCAATCGTTCATGATGGTGCAGCCTTTACCCGTGCCGAAAAAGTGAAGCAGCTTGCCCAGTGGCGAGAAGCTTTACAAAATCTCAGAGTGTGTTGGGAAGGCGATCGAAAAGACAGAAACTGCGGACACTGCGAGAAATGTATTCAGACTATTCTGAATTTCCGCGCCGTTGGACTCGGCTTACCCCCATGTTTTGACCAAGATATTGCTGATGAAGAGATTTTACAGGTTTTGAAAAAAACTCTATTGATTGATTATGCTCTTCTTTTGGCAGATGCCAAAGCCAATTCCATCTCTGATTCATGGGTAACAAATTTAGAGAAATTCATCGCACGCAATCAGGGACACATAAGCCTGGTTGGGGCGGAATAATTGATCAAACCTTATTCGAGGACATTTCCAGCAACTCCTGTACAGCCATTTTGATTTGTGCAGAATCTTTTACAAATCTACAAAAAGAAACTTGATAAGTCCAGGTATCATAAAATGACTCGTTTTTATGATAGGAATTTGCTAAAAAAATGTGAGGAATACGTAAAAGAATGCAGAGAATATGACCGTGCAAGCGGTTTGTAATAATCAGACGGTGTTGCCTAAATTGCTCTATTGCCTTGTGCATTATAATCCAGGAAATGCGATGTACATCGGGATCGTAAAGGCTATCAAATATTGCTGGGAAATGCTGAGGATCGGCTTGAGAAGTCTCCAAAATTGATTTGCACGAACGCCAGATTTTCCATTCACTCGAAATCCAGTCTTCTATAACTAAATTAGGTAGTTGAAATATAAAATCAGTATAAAAATCTTCTTTCAATTCTTTGTCGGTTCTACAATGATACAAAATAGAAGATTTTTCACAAGTTTTGTTGGAGGCAAAACATGACATATTTAACAGTTGAAAAGCTATATCCGGTGTTTTAATTATTTGACAGTTATGAAAATATTTAATAGCAATTTTTTCACTAGAATTCTCCCGAACAAATAAAGTTAAGTTAGGGTGAGAATTAAAGATATCAGCAGCTTTTTTTAAGTTACTTGTATTTTCAAAATAAATACTTTGCGGCATAATAATTATTTGCCGATCGCGATATTTAGAAATAATGTATTCTCGAAATTCTTGATGCTCCCTCCAGAGATCCCCCAAATTGCCTCCACCCTGAAGAATTATCGGAGCTTTACCAGCCTGTTTCTCCATCACTTCTTCAGAAAAATCTGCAATACCTGAAGCAACATATTTAATTTTTGTTTTCAAAACAGTAGTTAAGTAATATATCTCGCCTAACCAAATAAGGTGATCGCCAACATTTAAATAATCTGGATAATTCAGTAGGGAACACTCTTCAATTGAACCAATGTTTTCTAAACTTATATGCAAAGTATCGACAAATTTTGCTAACATATTTGCTTAAATAGGAATAAATTGATGTGTTTCAAAATAGTTATGTCCAGCTATAAATTTAATTTTTATTTTTTGTTCTAAAATAAAACTTTTCAATTCATCCAGTGATTCGTTGATTCGGCAGCCATCAATAATAAACACAGAAGAACTGTCGTAGTTCTCTAGAGCTATTTGGGTTAAACTTATTCCTCCTGTTTTAGGAATATGCAAAAAAATTACTGTTTCTTCTAAAACGTTTTTATGATTCATAGTAAAGTAATCTTTGAGATTAAGTAAATATTTATTCAAGCGACCTAAAGCTAATCTTTAGCATACTGCTTAAGACCATCCCAAATACCCATTACACCAGGATACGGACTGTAGTAAACGTTCTCCATTTTCTTAATTTTTTCTACCAATTTCGGTTCAGAATTACTAACAGCTATCCCCTTTAAGCCTGTTTCAAATAATGACAAATCGTTGAGCGTATCTCCGCAAGTAATTGTGTCATCAGGATTGAAATTAATTTCTGCCAAAAATTTGAGGAGGGTTGGGCCTTTGGAAATGCCTTTTGGCATGACATCAAAATAATGGTAATTTAGTCTCATGTCATAGGACAGGATGGTATCAAATCCAGCGTCGATTACTTTTTGGATGGTGCTGGGTTGAAAAGATTCTGGTTCGTAGTAGTAGGATACCCGATAGTCCGGATTAACAGATTGTAATTCTATTCCTGGTTCATTTTCTAATAGTTCCTTGACTTGTTCGTTAGCATTTCCCCAAGTTTGCGCCACCCAGTCTTGCAAAACAGAAATAGGCTCGAAGGTTTCACCATGTACGATCGTGGTTCCGACATCGCCAATGATGTATTCAGGTTTGGGTATGTTGGGTTCTTCGTCGAATAGTTTCCTAATCCTGTCAAGTTCTCTGCCGGTGACATACACCAAAAGAATGCGATCGCGCTGATCTTGAATATATTGATAAAATTCAGATCGTTGTTGGTTAGAGCCACCAAGAAACGTTCCATCTAAGTCAGTCGCCAACAGCAGTGAGTGATTATAGTCCATAAATGAAATTAACCCAAAATTAATCCACAGCGCGGTGCAAGTGTGAAGTTGAGACTTCTTTGTGCTGCTTCACCACTCCAATTTACCTCATTAGAGCCATAGGTGAATAATACTTGGTTAGGCTCCGATGCGGAAGCCGTCGCAAGGCTGTGCCACGATGGCTGAATACTGACTTTTGCTGTTTCATTTCCAGCATTAACTGCAATTACCAACACTTCTTCTGCCAATATCCGCGCAAAAACGTAAATTTGTCCTTCAGCATACAACGTTTGGTACTCACCAATCCGCATTGCTGCGTGAGTATGGCGCAGTGTAATTAGTTGACGATGATATTCCAGAATATCTCGCTCCCACTCTTCTTGTGAAGGAAAAGCTTTACGACAATCTGGATCGTAACCACCAGTCAAACCGACTTCATCACCATAGTATATGCAAGGTGCGCCAGGAAAAGTAAATAGTAACAGTATTGCTAAATATAAACTTGGGCGATCGCCTCCTGCAACGTCGATCAGCCTTGCTGTATCGTGATTGTTGATCCCGTTAAGCTGAGTTAACTGAATTTCCCAAGGATAAAGTTGCAGCAACTCATTAATTTTATCCCCATATCCAGCAGCATCCGTTGGAGGAGGTGGAGCATATTCTTTAAAATGACCTTTGACTTGGCGATCGCCGACAACAAAAGCAGTAGTAGCGTTAAGAAAAGGCAAACTTGACACGCCATCAAATTGTGTGCCATCTAACCACTCACTCGCGTCCATTGGAATTTCTCCAACAATATATGCTTCGGGATCGATCGCCTTGACGCGATCGCGAAACTCTTGCCAAAAGCCTGGAGTTTTGATGTAATCCGCAGAATCCAAACGCCAACCATCTGCACCAAGCTTAATCCAGTGTTCACCTACACGCATAATATATTCGCGTACTCCTGGATGATCTGTATTGAACTCTGGTAAAGCCCGATGGTCGTTCCATGAAGCATAATTAGCGGGACGAGACTCATCATAGGGTGAGATAGGCCAGCCTTTAATCTTGAACCAATCTACCCAAGGGGAATTTGAGCCGTTTTCCAAGATATCGTTGAAAAAATAAAAACCCCTACTAGCATGATTAAAAGTTCCATCTAAGACAAGTTTAATATTACGCCGATGAACTTCTTTAAGTAGACTTGCAAACGCTTCATCCCCCCCTAATAATGGATCGACTTGATAATAATCAAGCGTATGATAACGATGATTGCTCGCCGAGCTAAAAATTGGATTAAGGTAAATTGCATTAATGCCTAAATCTTGTAAATAATCAAGTTGTTCGATCGCCCCCCAAAGATTTCCCCCCTTATAACCGTGAAACGTAGGAGGAGCATCCCAGTCTTCTAAAGGTACATCAAGCAACCACTTTTGGTGTGGTGGGACAGTCCTAGCAAAGCGATCGGGAAATATTTGGTAGAAAACGGCGTGTTTAACCCAGTTTGGTGTATGAATCTGCATTGATAACTTCCTGATTGCAGCTCAAAAATCCGAAATAATCCAGCGCTTTTAAAATCTCTGCGGCGAAGTGAGATCGGGGCAGATAGCGCAAATCTTATAGGGAGACATGATGCCACTATAATAGCTCTGGCTGGACATATCCCAATAATACCCCAACAGGGTACGCTTTGGAAAATGGATTGGGTAGCGGTTATCGTCAACAAGAGCATAATTGACTGATATTGTCAAGTCAGTAAATGCCTCTCCACTGTAATTTGTACATTTATAAATTAATTGCTAAAATTTCATAAAATTATGTTATATATTCTCAATTCCAGCGTTAAAATCAATGGTAACAAAATTAATTGAGTTTAGAGGAGAAATGATGGGAGTATCTTTCCTGGAAAATCTTAGACAAAAAACAGAGCTAGAATTTAACGTATTAAAGTTTAGAATAGATAATTTTGGCAAACAAAATTTTAAATGTCCTATCTGTGGTTACTATGGGCCATTTCGTGATTTATCTATGCCAACGGGATCGGTAGCAAAGCACGAAAGATGTATTAGATGTCGGTCTTGGACAAGACATCGCTTGCAACAGTTAGTCTTAAATGAGTTATTTAAAGACTACGATATTTCTACAAAAAAAATATTACATTTTGCACCCGAAAAATTTTTTAAGAAAAATTTCCAAAGGTTATTTCAAGATTATATCAGTGCAGATATCCAGATGGAAGGTGTAGACGTTAAATGTGATATGACCAATTTACCCTTTGAAGATGCAGAATTTGATTTTGTCTGCGCTTGCCATGTCCTCGAGCATATTAAAGATGATTACAAAGCACTTTCAGAAATTAGAAGAGTCTTAAAACCCCATGGCATTGCTATCTTGCCCGTTCCTATTCTGGGAAAAAAGACGATAGAATACCCAGAACCTAATCCTAATGAATGGGATCATGTGAGATGTCCGGGAGAAGATTATTACGATCGCTATTTAAAATTTTTCTCTACAGTAAAAACTTACTCTTCTACAGATTTTTCTGACATTAATCAAATATACATTTATGAAGATAGGACTGTCTGGCCTAATGAACCCTGTCCTCTCCGTCCACCAACTGAGGGAGAAAAACATATTGATATTATTCCAGTATGTTACGTGTAATCATTATTTGTAGTCAATGAGTGAGGGAGAAAAGTGTTGATTTATAACCTCTCCCTTAGTATCTATCAATTTATCAATCACTTTTTCAAAGAGTTCATCAGTCACCATTATCCCTTTGTAAGAGCGATTTCTAAAAGATAGACATAAGTTGGCAGCATAAATAGGCGATTCCAATGATTTTGCATACAATTGTGTAATCAATGTTTTATCTTCAACCATTCCATGCATGAGGATAGGACTAAAAAGTCCTAGGTTTGAGAAAAGGGGTAATTCCATAATTTCATAGAGTTTGGTTAAAAATTTAGTGCTAACATCCAGTCTAGACACCCTCCCTATCTTATTTTTAATTAGTGATTTAGACGCATATATATAAAAATCCAAAAAACTATTACCTTTAGCAAAAAAAACTAACGAATTAGTCACTTTTTTAATACAAGATAGAGTTCCTTCTTCGAGATTTTTATCATCTTCTGTATCCAACCAGACTTCACGACATACTAAATAATCTTCGGTTGTATCAATTATTAAGTTATCGGGATCGAAGACTACCACATCAGCATCCATCCAAATGGTTTGTTCGTAGCCTTGGTCTAGATACTTTTTAGCTAATTCCAGCCTAGCTAAATCAGCGACGAGGTTAATTTTTCCTGCCACTTTATCTTTGTACCAATCTGGAACAAACTCAAAAAAATTGTCTTCTCTTTGGTAATGAAATCCCTTCAGTTCTGCCCAATCTTTTACCGTCTGCATACAGTTTTCCAACCAATTGGGTGTTTCATCTCCTAAATAGGATTGATAAACGATAGTTTTCATTAATAAACCTCAAGATGATTATGAGCTATGCCTTGCCAGTTGCAGGATTGGTCATTAATTTTCCTGAGACGGCAGATGAACCTGCATAGGTACCTCCCTGATGACAGCTCAAGAATCCGAAATACTCCAGCCCTTCTAAAATCCCCGCAGCAAAGTGACTTTTAGCAAGGTAGCGCTTCCCTGGTAAGGAATTGTTATGCCACTCTAATACTTCTGGCTGGGCGTTACCAACGATAATGCCACAGGAGGGAACGCTTTGGAACATAGACAGATCGTTACCCGAATCGCCGCAAATAATCGTGCGATCGCCACTAAAGCCTAAACGCTGTTGCAGAAAGAGGACGGCTAACCCTTTATTAGCCCGGTGAGGCAGTATGTCTAAATATGTGCCGCCAGCGCAGTCTACCATTTGGATTGCCAAGCCTTGGCTTTTGAGGATTGCCTCTAACTGAGGCAGCAGGGTGTAAAGGTCATCTGGCTTCGTATAGTAGCTGACTTTGAGGGGAGTCTGCTCAACAGGAGGCTGGAGGACGAAGGTAGGAAATTGCCTTCCTACCTCAACCACCTGCTGTCGGTTCCAACCCTCCAACAGCTTGGCAGTCCAGTCTGTGTCTGGGGTATAGCTACCCTGATAATAAATCTCCGTACCAACGGACAACACTAATATATCGGGTTCTAACAGTTCTTTTTCCGCTATCAGTTGTTGATAGAGGGGGAGCGATCGCCCCGTAGCATAACAAATAACCGTACCGTAGGTTCGACGCTGCTCGCTCAACCACCGATTCAAGTTTTCCAAGGCGACATCATCGCCAACCAAGGTGTAATCCAAATCCGTGACAAATAAAAACTTAGCCACTGCTCTTGCTTTAAAAAAAACTACTACTCCAGCACCAAGCCAAAACGTTTATTATTATAAAGCTATATTAAGCATTTAGTTAAGTTATGAACCTTACGCCCCCAAGCCAGTATGACTTTCTGCCTCGCTTCTACCGCCTAGCGATCGTCAATGTTCTATCCAACATCATGGTGCCGCTATCGGGTTTATGCAGCGTGGCTTTTTTGGGTCATCTGACAGACATCCACTCTTTAGCTGGGGTCGCCTTGGGTAGCATATTGTTTAACCTCATCTACTTTAGTCTCGAATTCTTACGCATGGGGACTACTGGGGTGACAGCTCAAGCAGTTGGGCGAGATGACCGAGAAGCCATGCTGCTAGTGGGATTGCGGAATGGCTTAATCGCTCTTGGCTTGGGATTAGCCCTCTTGATTTTGCATTACCCTGTGCGAGAGGTGGGGTTTGCCTTGTTGAATGCTGAACCCGAAGTCAAGGCTTCAGGTATTGCCTATTTCGATGCTCGGATTGCGGGGATGCCTGCCGCTTTGCTCAACTTTGTTCTCATTGGTTGGCTTGTGGGACGGGAGAAGAACAATAAGGTTTTAGTGCTGTCGATTGTTGGTAACGCCGCCAATGTTATCTTGAACTACCTTTTAATTATCCAGTGGGGCTGGGACAGTACAGGGGCTGGAATATCCGAAGCGTTTAGCCAGTATCTAATGTTGTTGGTGGGCCTAGTTTTAGCAATCCCAGGAATTCAGTGGCAAGAAATTCAAGCCGTCGTTCCACAGCTTAGGAATTTGTCAGCTTTCAAAACTACTTTTGCCCTCAATAGAGATATACTTACTAGAACTTTAACTGAAGTAGCCACCTTCACCATCTTTGGCAATCTCAGTGCCACAATGGGGACCGTTCTGTTTACCCAGAATACCTTGTTGATGCAGATAGGGCAAATGAGCGTCTACTTTACTAATGGACTCGGTTATGCCGTCGAAACATTGACCGGAAACTTTAAAGGTCAGGGGGAAAACGAGAAGTTTATCCCTTTAGTGAGAGTTTCAGTGGCAAGCAGCTTGTTAGTAGGATTCAGCTTTGCCGCAGCGTGTGTATTCTTTCCCCAAAACATATTTGGGTTGTTGACCAACCATACTGAAATTACTTCACACATTGATACATATGCTTGGGGTTTAATCTTGTTACTGGCATTTGCTTCAGCTTCCACGATGCTGGAAGGATATTTCTTAGGTTTAGCCCAAGGGGATATCATTCGCAACGTCAGCTTGATTGCCTCTGTCGTTGGATTTGCCCCATCAGCTATAGCCGCTTGGTACTTCCACAACAATCATATTTTGTGGCTGTCGGTGTCGTTGTTCCTGTTTGCCAAAACGGCTCTGCTGGCAGTGTATTTAACAAAATCGCTTAGCAGTGATGCCAAGACCGAGCCTGTCTCTCCGGTGCCTGTCGGAAATTAATAGCACATATCAACCCCCCACTAGCTCCAGAAGGCGCTAGCCCTCTCTTACAAATATCTTTTGGGACCGCCCACGCCAGGGAAAAACATAAAGCTTGGGGTAGAACGCATGAAAGTATTGTGCAAGTAACCCTCTACAAACTATATGGGTTTATGACGGGATGCTTTCTACCTTTTCTTTGGAGCTAGACAAATATAAAAAAATAATTATATTTTTCGGCTCGCCCTATCCTTGTCCTACAATCTTAGAGTCCGCTATAACAGGCTTGCAATGAGAGAACCACCAGGAGCTGACATTATTCTTCTCAACAGTCAGCACCAAGTTTTACTCGTACTTCGGGATAATAAAGCCTCTATCCCTTTTCCGAATACTTGGGCATTACTTGGAGGGTATATAGAAGAAAATGAGCCTCCGGAAGTAGCGATTCGCAGAGAACTACTTGAGGAAATGGAACTAGAGCTAGGTGAAGTAAAATTCTTCAAGTCTTATGTGTGGGAAGAATGCGACGAACACATTTTTTGGACTCGAATAGATTTAGATATCTGTAATACCAAGCTTCACGAAGGTCAGAAATTAGCTTACTTTAGTCGAGAAGAAATCGATCGTCTTGATTTTGCCTCTCACTATCATGAAATAATAGCGGAATTTTTTGATAGTTTAGATAAAATTATATAACTAAGCATTAATTAAAGATCATGAATAATCCAATTGATAAAAACTTCACGACTGTACTGCCGGAAAATATTGCCAAAGGACTTGCGCAGGCTTTAGATCGACTACCAGGGGGAAAAACGGCGAAAATAGAGAAACCCAATGTGGAAGGGGCGTTCAATCACATCTTATTAATTACAACAGAGGAAGATCGCTACGTTTTTCGTGCTAGACGCGAGAGTTCTTCAGAAGAAATTGAGGCATACATGAGGTATATGTATGAAGCTACTAGCTTTTTAGAAGCTGGAGGAATATTTAAACTCAGGAATATTGCTCAAGAAATTGACTTTCTCAAAAGCGCACTGGCTGTAGGCTTACCTGTTCCTAAGTTAATTCATGCCGATACAGATTGGATGCTGATTGAATATATAGAAGGGAGAACGTTCCATGAATTTGTCAAGGCTGGAGAAGTAGAAATTCTCCTCAAGATTCTGAAGGAACTTAATGTAGCTCACAGACAGGGAATTATTTATGGCGATCGCTGGGGCGATAATGAAATTATAGACTCCCAGGGAAACGTTCGTATGATTGATTTTGATATTGAATGGTCTTACGAGGGAGTCAGCAATGGAATTGTTGAAGCTTTAGAAATGGCGGTTCCCATTTTTCATTCTTTGAGACTGACAAGCACTCGCAATGATTTATTAAAAACAGTTCAAAATGATGCCTTGCCATTGCTGAAATCTTGGGGCTATAAAATCGATATAATTGGGAAGTTTATTGAAGGTTTTTGTAACTTCTACCTTGACCCCAATAAGCCAAGTAATGTCTGGTCTTTACCACCAGAATTGTATGTCTCAATGACTGAACCAGCAAATCGATTGATTGCCATATTTGCTGAAGTTGGATAAACACTACTAAAATATGCGGAACTACAGGAAGCTGTAGTACCCCGCCAAACCAAAAATGATGGCGGGGTACAATAGACATCTTGCATGAATCAATCTTCATTCCCAAATTTGATGGGCAAACGAGTAATCATATGTGTTTATCTGTGTACTACTACGCAGAAGCAAGCTACCTCTGTGGTTAAAAACTCTAAAATTTCGGCATTGCTGAATCGAGAGATGAATGGCTAAGCATGATGAGGAACAGGCACATTTCTTAGAGGAGGTCTATTTAGCATGAAAAAAATCTTATTAGGATTGAAGTCAGAGACTTACGAACATCCTTTCGATCGCAAAGCTTTAGCGTCTCTAGAAAAGATGCCTGGAGTTTCTTTATTGCTGAAGAAAGTGAATGAGTACGGTATCGATCGCCTACTTCGTTTGCAATGTTTGGGCAGTGATTTTCGCGTAACTCCCAACAATTTTCCGGGGTTGTCTCAGGCGTTGGAAGAAACTTGTCAAATTCTCGATTTATCTCCCTGTCCAGATTTATATTTGTTTCGCGGCATGGGGCATATTATTACCGTTACGATTGGTATTGAAAGTCCAATTGTAACGGTAAATTTAGAAGCCTACGAATGGCTTTCTAGCCAGGAACTGATTTATGTATTGGGGCATGAAGTCGCCCACATTAAGAGTCAGCATTTGCTCTATCATCAAATAGCGATGGTGATGCCGCTTTTAAAGAATTGGGTGAATGCAGCGACATTAGGATTTGGCGGTTTGGCGGCTAATGGGGTAGAACTGGCGTTCTGGAATTGGTTAATGATGGCAAGGTTTACAGCGGATCGGGCGGGGTTACTGGCTTGTCAGGATGTGGATGTAGCGATCGCCGCGTTGATGAAACTTGGTGGTTTACCCAGTTGCTATGTAACACCGGAAGCGATCGCTGATTTCCTCGTTCAAGTGCGCGAATTTAGCGAAAACAGTGTACAGTCTCAAGATACACTTACTAAGTTGCTCAGTTTCAACGAGTCCAGAGAATCTTGGGTCGTGATGCGCGCTTCGGAACTCCTAAAATGGGTCGATTCAGGAGACTATAAAACCTTACTCGAACAACCCAATCAGCCGCCACCATTATTATTAGACTCAGATGCGACAGAAGATTGGAATTTCCTAACGTCTTGGTAAATTCCGTATGCTATAGCAAAGTGCTGAGTAATGAACAGATGAAGGCGTTGCTAATTCCTGGGATGAAATAGGACTAGATGCTTGGAACTTCGTTCCACATCATCTCGCTTTTGAGCAACGCCAAAATTTCTATTCACGCAAGAGGTCTAATCTCAATTTAAGTTGAGATCCTTCATCGTTTTAACGTTATAGTAACGGCTATCTGTTAGAGCATTTGGAACTTGATTGGATCTAAAGGCTGCTACTAAATCCTGAATTGCCTCTTCCACCGTATGTGAAGGCACAAATCCTAATTCTTTCTTGATTTTTTCTGAGGAAATATGGTAAGAACGAAGATCGTTAGTGGGTGTAGTGACGATTTCTACAGATCCCACTACCTTATGAATCATCTCAGCAATTTCCATCAAGGTATGATTTTCGTAGCCAGCATTGAAGATTTTCCCATCGATAGCTTCATCTGACCATTGGAGAGACTTAAGATAAAGATCGGTCATATCCTCAATATGAATATTGGGGCGCTTTTGTTGACCGCCAAAAACTGTAATCTTGCCATTGTTAATAGCTTGAGTGGTGAGAATATTGACCACTAAATCTAATCGCTGGCGGGGAGAGTAGCCGCACACTGTCGCCGGACGCAGCACTAAAGTGACAAATCCTGGTTCTCGCTTACTCAGCAATACTTCCTCACATAAAGCCTTGTAACGGGAATAGTCTGTCAAAGGCAGAAGCGGCAAGTCTTCTGTAACATTGTCAGTTTCTTTAATCCCGTAAACGCTGGAAGAAGAGGCATAAATAAATCGCTTGACTCCTGAATCTTTTGCTACATCCACCAAGTCAACAAACGCATCATAATTAATTGAACGACCCAAATCCGGATCTAATTCAAAACTCGGATCGTTGGAAATGCAAGCTAAATGAATCACCGCATCGCATCCCGGCATTACTTTTTCAAGCAGTGCGCGATCGCGGATATCTCCTTGAATCTCCTCCAGATTAGGATGATTTTTGACAGCAGCTAGCACATTTGTCCCGTAGATATAGAGATCTAGCACCTTGACTTGATATCCAGCTTGCAGGAGTTTAGGAACTAAGACAGCTCCCACATAACCTGCACCACCCGTAACCAGAACTTGTTGCATCGAATTCATAGATTGATTGGTTCCTGACAGTCTTCTAGAACGTACAAATTGTTTTGGCGAACTTCAATAAGCGAGCTTTCTCCACAGGCTTTTCATTCCCCAGTATATTGGCAGCGATCGCTCCTGCCAAATTCCCCAAGAACGACCCCAGCCTTAGAGGTAAACCTAACTTGGCGCTCAAACTAGCTAGGGCAAAAAAGGCATCTCCTGCACCTGTAGTATCTTTGACCTGTTGTGTCATCGCAGGAGTCATTTCCAGTTCTCCATCTGCCTGAATTCCCAACGATCCGGAATCGGCCATTGTCAACCAGCCTTGTTGCGCCCCTAAATGGGATTGCAAAAGCTTCAGTAGTTCGTGGCGATCGCCGTATCGATTAGAAAAGGCGAGGCGAAGTTCCTGCTCGTCTATACAAAATGTATCGGCTCGTCGATATTTACTGATTAGGTTGTAACCGTAATTGGCGCTGTTCGTTTGGCAGTTAACAGCTAGGAACGGTGCTTGAGCTTGAACCAGTTCCATCACCGATGAATCAATTAATCCATGACCATAGTCAGCCAAAACGACTATATCGTAGCTTTTGATGGACTTCTCCAAAGAATCTAAGAGTTTTTGGCGCTCCTGGGGTGCT
This sequence comes from Microcoleus sp. MOSTC5, assembly GCF_036701825.1. NCBI lineage: Bacteria > Bacillati > Cyanobacteriota > Cyanophyceae > Oscillatoriales > Microcoleaceae > Microcoleus > Microcoleus sp. MOSTC5. Next base: position 26,424 of record NZ_JAUBRK010000071.1, read on the forward strand.
AGTCCGTCCTCATCTATAGAATTAATTGCAAAGAGTTGCGTATAACCCTTTGTTGTGCCTTGCTGTTCAATATAACGGCATTTGGTTATAGTGGAATAGCCTTCTGCCTGATGCAAATTTAGATGAAGCGACGAATCATTGATATGATTTGCAATCAAGCGATGCACATCAGGTTCACTCCCGATCGCACTTGCTACTGTAACAGAATTAGCGAAACTGGCAAGATGGCGAGCAATGGCAAAAATTCCTCCCAGGTGCTGTTCTTTTTTCACAAATCGAGTAGACGGCGCTCTACCTTTCGATGTTAATCCTTGAACAGTACAGTGAACAAACTCATCAATAATGACATCACCAAGCACTAAAACCTTAAGCGGCTGCATTGCCTCCACAGCATCTCTAACCTGCTCAAACGGATACTGCTGAGTCAAATCCCTAGCGTAATCCTTTAATTCAGCAGGGACAACATTAAGGTAATTGTTAATCAACCGCGTTGAGCTAAAAGTGATTTCCTGGGTATAGCGAACATCGCCCCCAAAAGATCTCACCTGGGCGACTTCCAGGTCAATATTTTTGGTTACATCTTTGCTTGCGTCAGCATACTCATCTCCCTTGCAGTAAATATGGGGACGCACTTTCTCAATCACCTCCAACGCCGTTACCTTCGGGGTTAAGATAACGTAATCAACGCACGCTAGTGCCGCTAGAGAACTGAAACGCAGGTCATCAGAAAATATCGGTCTTCCCGGCCCTCGATTAACGTATGGAGTAGCTGTGAGGGAAATCACTAACAAATCTCCCATCGCTTTAGCGGCTTGCAAATGAGCGATGTGTCCTGGGTGAAGTAAATCAAACACTCCATTACAGAGGACGATTTTAGACCCCTGTTGTCGGTAGCGAGCAAGTACCTCTGCACAGGTTTCAAAATCAAGATACTTTTCTGTATTGATTGCTATTTCCATTGAGACTAAGTTTCCTCAAGTACATAATCAATGTTTTACCTTTGGTAACGATTAAAATGCTTCGTCTTCAGCAATGCTCAGAGAGCTATCTTGATCAGAACTAGGCAAAGTCCCCTTAACCAAACCATCTATAATACAGTGACAAATGCACAGATGCATGATTTCTGCAAAACCGTAGGACATAGTCGGAACGTAAAAATTCAGATCTCCAAGTTGACGCAACGGGTTATTAGCTTGGAAGGCGGAGAGGGTAATTACTTGACAATCCATTTCTATTGCTTGGCGAACGCCAGCAAGGATGTTAGCTGACTCTCCCGAACTGCTAATCGCAAACAAAATATCTCCAGATTGAGCAAATAGAGAAATTGGTTTGCTAAAAACCTGTTCGTAGCCGAAGTCATTACTAACGGCTGTCAGTGAGGCGCTGTCGTTGAAGGCGATCGCTCGAATATTACCATTACGCCAGTAGTCAACTGCCTGATGGCTGGCTACACTTGCACTCCCCCCATTACCAATGAACATAACTTTTCGCTGCAGCTGATTTTGCTGATGTACTACATCAGCCGCTCGATTTATCCCTTCAGAAATTGAGAGAGATTTACCTTGACGATTGGTTATCTGAAATTTCTCGCCCAAGGCAGCTAGTTGGCGAAAGTAATCAATGGAAAACGGCAGTGGTTGGGGTAGCATTGAATACATAGATATTCTGTTATTTGCTGAGGGGGTGACAACGCCTCTGAAACCTTGATGGGTTAAGCATTTAGGCTCCTGAACCTCGCTCAAGATAACAACAAATATTATGACAGGCTGAGTGACATTATGAGAGTAGCGCTCGCCCCCAATTTTCATTCTAAGAAAGTCTAAACCCGAAAAAGTAGCGCTCGCCAGCCTCTATCTTTTTGATCGCGATCAACTTAAACCCTTGTAAGCGCAAAGCTTTCAGCTTGCGTGTCACCCCGTCAGGCAATTGCCTAAACTTCTGCTATATTTCAAGGCGCTAAAATTCAAAAAAAGCAGGTGCAAAAATATGTATTCCGCCGTAAAGTAACAAGCAAAAAATACCGCCGACGGAATACATTTGGTATGGGTCAGGATGGAGAGCAGTGGGCAAATTATCTCGAGCGGCATTCATTAGAAATCCAAGAGTTAATGAAGCTAACTCGAAATAAACGTTGCTTTTATCAACAGGGTATACAGGCTGCAACCGTTATGGGGTATATCTCATAGACCTCTCTGTTACCCCCCCAGGTATCCAATAAAGGTGTCCGCTGCCGTAGCGATACCGGAAAAGCGGCGTCCAGTTGAGGGGCTGTTCCACTGCGCTATTGCTGATGGTGTCCACAGGGTATCGAGGGTGTGTTGCGACACGTTAAAGGCTTGAAATCGGGGATAGTCTGGCACTATAGGAGCTAAAATATCGTTGCCGGGGAGCAGAGTTGTCGAGAGCACGAAGGATTGAGAAACAGTGCCGTTCGCGCTGTTCCAGATTGCCAGTTCAATGGTGGCGCTGGGCAGTCCGAGCAACCCGCACAGTTCTGATGCTATCTTTTCTGCCCAAGCTTCGCCTGTATTGGGGCGAGATTGTTTGTACAGGCAGCGACCTAGTTCTGGGTGGTAAAACCAAAACTTGGGCTTGGTTCCCATCGCCGGGCGTATCGGAGGCGGCATCTGTTGGAACAGCGATGATGAGAAATGGTGTTGTTGGCACTTGTCCGCTCGATTCCGTTTTGAAAAACTTACCCAAACCTACCCAAGTCTAGACTTTTGCTGCACATACAGCTTTCGCGAACATTGCGGTGCATCCGGCTATCGCCGTTACTCCCTAAAAAATTAAGTTGCGAGCGTGGTCAGGGAGTAAGTTTTTACCCGACTTTCAAGCTTGATCGGACAATAACAGTTTAGCCGATTGCAAAGCGCGGGACCGACAATAATATTTCACCCGACTGTCTAGGCTGGCATAACGGCTGCTGTGTTGCCCATTTTCTCACACTTGCTCAACTTGATTTTTAATTCAATTTAGATACCGCAACTTGACTATTAAATCAATTCAGTTTTTGTTAAAAACGCTAAAAAATAGCTAATTGTTGTGGAGCGTTAAAGTCGGGCATTTGCATTATAAAGTCAGGCGGAAAGCTGTACAAAAACAGGTATAATTCAGGCTTTTGCAGGGACTGCATTCTCTCTGATTGAATCGGAAAATATCCAGCAAACGCCTGCATTTCTCGGTCAAATTGCTGCTTTTTTGTGTCGAGCGTGCATTTTTCTATTGAGGTCGGTTAGGGCTGTTCTTGATTAGTAGCAAGCAATGGTTTTGCGATCGCAAACCGGACTTTTGCGTGCAGAAACAAAAATAATGCACCCCCCGTGAATACAGATTACTGCCTGTACGAATAAGGTAGAGAACTATAACGAGCATTGATAACTGAAAGTCGATCGACTGCTGTAAACCAAGCGGTCGTTCCCTCACGACTGCTGTAAACCAAGCGGTCGTTCCCTCACGGCTGTTGTAAATCAAGCCGTAGTTCCCTCACGGCTACTGTAAACCGAGTGCGTAGGAGGTCACGGAACTTCAAGCACAAGATTGAATTAAAGCGGAGGGAGCGAATAATTCGTACTCCTTCATCCGACCTTCGTAATTATTCGGTTATTGGGCCTCTCACAAATTAGAATAACTTGCGGTCGCAGAAAAGAAACAACTTTTCTTTATTTCAAACATCGCATGATCGTCCGATGTTAATGACGAATAAAAAAGCGCTCGAAAGGCGGAGTATGCGTTGACTTTTACAGTTGCCAACTCGATAGACATCGACTGTAAATAGCGATCGATCGCTACACAGGCATTTACAGTATAAAGTCAGGTAGTTGCTGTACAAAAGAGCGTGAGAATGCAGGCATTTGCAGGAACTGCACTCTACCTGTTTTTACCCGAAAATGTCCGGCTTTCCGCCTGCATTTTACTGTTCCTTTACTGCTTTTTTGTGCAAGGACTGCCTTTGCTTGTTGAGGCTGCTTTTGGCTGTTCTTTCTCGGTAGCAAGCAATGTTTTTGCGATCGCAAACCTGACTTTTACGTACACAAATAAAAACAATGCACCCTTATGAATGGGCAATTTTAGGTATCAAGGCGCTTGATTTTTACCCGATATTCGACTGTGCCGATTGCTCACATTGCTCCTGCTGTTGTGGCGGTTTTTGTGGAGGCGATCGACGCCGGAAAAGTCACAACAGCCGATGTTGTGGCAGTTGTCGGCGAGGCAGAACTTGCCCGGTTCAAGCGGAGTGCCGATCGTTGCCCCGTTTTTTGATTTCTTCGTACTGACACGGAATCAACCAGGCGATCGGCTTGATGCGGTAAATCGATCGCTCGCCAGCAGACTTATCTGTTCGCAACTCGCACCGTCGATCGAAGCCACCACCAAAAAAATTAGCTAATTTTTGTGTGCCCTAAAGTCTGGCAAGTGCCGTATAAAACCAGGCATTTGCTGTACAAAAGAGCGTGAGAATGCAGGCTTTTGCACGGACTGCACTCTACCTTTATTTACCCGAAAATATCCGGCTTGCCACCTGAATTTTTCCGTCAACTTGCTGCTTTTTTGTGTCGAGCGTGCATTTGCCTGTTGAGGCTGGTTTTGGCTGTTCTCTCTCGGTAGCAAGCAATGGTTTTGCGATCACAAACCGGGCTTTTACGTGCTGACAAAAAATATCCCCCCCCATGAATATTGAGCATATTGCTTACCCGCAGTTCAAACCTTATTGATATGGAATAAGGAACGACTCGCGAGTGGCGAATGAAGCCCAAATGCCTCAATAAGAGCGGTAAGGTATGGGACAGGCACGGCGAACTATTTTTTTGTGGGAATGTATTAGCGATCGCTCTTTACGCCTAGAGATTGCTGCTTGTATTAATCAGGTGGTGAATTATAACCGCCATTAATAGGTGGGAGTCGAGCGACTGCTGTAAACCGACCGACTGCTGTAAACCGAGTCAGGGGGTAAATTTTTATCCGACTGTCAAGCTTTATGAGACAACAACAGTTTAGCCGATTGCAAAGCGCGAGTCCGACAACAGCAATTTACGCGACTGTCAAGGCTGACATAACGGCGGCTACGCTGCCAATTTTTTCGCACTTCTGAAATTTGATTTTTAATTCAACTTCCCAAACCACAACTTGACTATTAAATCAATTCAGTTTTTGTTAAAAACGCTAAAAAATAGCTAATGTTGTGGAGCGTTAAAATCAGGGATTTGCAGTATAAAGTCAGGCGTTTGCAGTATAAAATCAGTGAGATTACAGGCATTTGCAGGGGCTGCACTTTACCTGCAAATGCCTGTAAATATCCTGCAAATGCCTGCAATTTTATGCCAAATTACTGCTTTTTTGTGCTGTTCGTGCCTTTGCCTGTTGGGACTGGTTATAGTTGTTCTCTTTCGGTAGCAAGCAATGGTTTTGCGATCGCAAACCCTGACTAATTAGTGCAGAAACAAAAATAATGCACCCTGATGAATGGCGCATCCTAGGTGTCAAGCGACTTGATTTTTACCCGCTCTTCGACTGTGCCGGTTGCTCACATTGCTCCTGTTGTTGTGGCGGCTTTTGTGGCAGCACAGGCATCAATTGCCGCAACTTTCCCATCGCGCCTGGGTAGCGATCGCTCAAAAGCTCGCTCTCTTGTTAACCAGCCATCGCGGTCAGACGTTTAATCGTCCTTCCACTGAGATCGCCTCACTCGCTATAATTTATACAAAGAAATTAAATTAAGTTAGAGTTGTGTAGGAGTCAGTCTCTACTTTGATAAGCCCCCTAATAGCCCTCTCCAATTGGAGGGGATAAAATCACCTGACTAGGGGTTTTTAATTACACTTGTTAACTTGTATCTTGGCAAGAGGTTTTTACTGATTAAAAGTTATGAAAACTTTACCGTCCGTCAAACCTAGAGAGCTGCTATCCAACCATATTCACATTCGCCTCAGTGACTCTGACTACAATCAAATTAAAGCAAGAGCAGAGCAAGTAAATTTGAGCATGAGCGACTTCATGCGCCGCGCCGCATTGAGGAGAGCCATGCCGCGCCCTCTAGCTGCATTTGACTTAAAAGCCTATCAAGTTTTGTGCAAGATTGATGCCCAGTTTAGAATTGCAGGAAACAACCTCAATCAAATTACTAAAGCTTGCAATAGTGCTGTGGCATTGGGAGAACCAGTTGTTGTCAATACAAAACTCTTAGAAAGCGTACAGCAACTCATTCGAGAAAACGGGAAGGCAATTAAAACAATAGTTGCAAACCTCGCCAAATCTACAGTACGCTAATTATTAACAAGCCTGGGCTTTACCGCCTGAGCAATCGATTCTGTGCAACTGACGGCTTTTCGGTTATGATTGGCAAACAAATCAAAGGTACAGGCTTTCGGGGCTGTCTGAACTACGTGCTGGGCAAAAAAGACGCCGCTCTAATTGGCGGTACTATGTGCGGACAAACTCCTGAAGAACTGGCTGCTGAATTTGGCATCGCCCGACAACTAAGACCTAACCTGAAAGTAGCAGTTTTTCACGCCACTTTATCTGTCTATAGCACCGAAAAACTCGAAGATTCTGAAGAAAATGACCAACGCTGGCTGGCTATCGCAGCCAACTACATGAAAGCGATGGAATTTGACAACAACCAGTACGCAGTTGTCAAGCACAGCGATACAGAACACGACCACATCCACATAGTCGCCAGTCGCATTTGCCTAGATGGAGGTGTTGTTGACGATAGCTGGGATTATTACAAAAGCCAAGAAACTATTCGCCAACTCGAACGGAACTACAACCTGGAAACTGTTACACCCAGTTGGGAAACAGACAGGCGGGCTCAGACTACAGGAGAACACAGGCAATTAAAAAGCAAGGGAAACAAGAGCGTCAGGGTGCAATTGCAAGACCTAATTGATGAAGTTACCCAAGACAACCCAAGTATGCCAGAATTCGTTGAGCGGTTGCAGCAACAAGCCGTAGAGATGCAAGTCACACTAACTGGAATCGGCTTGAGTCAAGGCATTTCTTACAATTTAGATGGAGTCGCTTTAAGTGGCACTCAATTGGGTAAAGCCTACACTTTTTGTGGATTGCAGAAGCATCGAGGCGTTAGCTATGACAAAGGGCGAGATAACGCCCTAATTGAGGCTTTAATGCAGCCACAACACTTAGCGAACGGCCCTGGCGAGACAGAGGAAAATGAGTTAGAGTCGTCACAATCCGAGTTAGTAGCAACCCTATCTGCAACAGCAAATGAGTTAGAGTTGTCATAATCTGACCTAGAAACAACTACACTTGGAACTCCTGCAACAGCAAATGAGTTAGAGTTGTCACAATCTGACCTAGAAACAACCACACCTGCAACACCGGCAACAGCAAATGAGTTAGAGTTACAACTGTCAATCCTGCCTGAAAGGAATGAAACTCAGTGGCAAAAAGTGCGATCGCATCTAGCAGTCGAGTACAGTTTACCTTTAGAATTGCTTGAAAAATTGCACTCTCATTCTTGGTTGTATGCCGACTCAGAAAAGGCTGTCTTTACAGGACGGACGCTTGAGGGAGAAGCCCAGTTCGCTTTTGTCCTCGATGAAAGAGGCAACTTTACTACAACCCATCCCCTGTCATCTGAAGCTGCTTTCTGGGTAGCCACTACCGGAGAAATTGAGCGAGCTGTAATTGCCTGTACCCCAATCGAAGCCCTTTCACTTTTGCTTATTGAACAGGATAACTCTACAACAGCACCACCCACAATTTACCTAGGAATTGAACGAGCTTCACAACTACCTATACAATTCTTACAAGAACTCGATAGCGTTATTATAGCGATTGCAGAAGATTCTATGCTCGCTCGAAATACAAGCGAGCTGCTACCGAATACAGAACTTGTTAATCCACAGTCAAGTTGGAATGATATTTGGATACAATTAATTGAGCAAGAACAGCAAACTCAAAAACAAAATAACCAACAGTATAAACAGCGCATCCAAGAAATTGAATTGGATTAGCTTTTACAGCTTTAAAAATTGATACGACTTACGCAACTGAGGAATTTTTAGACTAGACCTCTTGCAAAAAAGATTTATGTTATAATTAGAGGTTTTAAATTTCATCCCCTAGAGCTAACTCATAATTGTA
>NZ_JAUBRK010000152.1:0-2636 GCF_036701825.1 Microcoleus sp. MOSTC5
GAATTTAGAACTCATATTGGAGACTCCATTAAGGGCATTATTAGTAGATACACCCCGGAGTTATCTCATCAAGCTTACCCCAGCAATAAGATTCGGGTCAGTGCCACCCACAATCAGCCCTGTAGGTGAAGGCAACCAGTTCTGCGTGGCCTTGAATGTCACACTAGGATTAGCGATCGCCACCCCATTGAAAGAGTTGGTGATGAAATTGCTTATATCCACTTTTGTCGGCCCTGAACCACCAAGCAAGCTGGAATCCTGGAGCGGGATACCACCTCTGTTGAAACCACCATCAATATTAGCGTTGGTGATATCGTTGTTCTCAATATCGGTATGGCCACCTTGCAAGCGAATCCCCTCTTGCCTGACATTGCTAACTTTGTTGCTGTCGATCGCACTAGCTGAACGAAAGTCAGTAATTGAATCACCGACAATGCTCGCTGCACTCACCACATTAGAAATCCCTTGATATTCAATTTTGCGCACTAGGTAGTCGGAACCATCGTTTTTGAAGGAGGTGGCGGCGTAGGCAGCGGTGGGGCTATCGTAGGCTTTGGTGGAGAACCGCAGTTCGTCAAAACTAGCGCCGCCCAGAGAGTTTCCTACTATCTGGAATTTGAAACTGCCATCGGTGCGATCGCCAATGAAAGTCACTCCATTTGAAGACACACCGATCGCTTTTGGAGCGCTCGGAGCGTTGAGGCGAGCGATCGTAAAATTGGTGGCCGATACCGGTGCCCCATTATTAAAGATTTGCACGAAAGCAACTTCATTGCCTTGATCGCCCAAACCCGGACTTGTTGTGGGAGTCAATCCACTCAGGTCGATCGTTGTGCTAGTGATGTCTTGGTTATCTGCCCATTTCACCTTCAGCGCCTGAGATTGATTGGTGTTGGGGTTATGGTTGATTTCCGCCCGAATTTTCCTGGCGTCGGTGAACCAACCATCATAAGAGGATGGGACGCCAATACCGCCGGTACTGCCGTAGCTCAACCAGCTTTTAGGGTTTTCGTTGCTTGCTAAGGTGAGGTTGCTGATGACAGTCGGGTTAAGATAGTCAGTTTCCACGCCATCAAAAGCTATCCCAGAAAGTTTGATGCCTTGATTCTGGGCGGCCGAAGGCCATTGTGCGATCAGGTCACTGATGCTGCTGTAATTATTGGTTTGACCCAAAGAACCACTAAGAGTCGGCGCGGGAGTGGGAGTGGGAGTCGGTGTCGGAGTTGGAGTTGGTGTCGGAGTTGGTGTCGGAGTTGGTGTCGGCGCGGGCGTCGGAGTTGGTGTGGGGACGACAGTGCCTCCCAATTCAAAAGAGCCACTGTCAACGATCGCACCTGGAATGCTGTCGCCATCTTGAGGGCGAGTCACGCCGCGCTGATCCGTAGCCGGTGCGCCGGTAGCAATCCCTTTATCAATTGCCGGACTTCCTGTCAGCAGGGGCCTGACTAAAGCGCCGTTGATGTTTTGCAAAGCGCCGAGTAAAGGGTCTGCGATCGTCACACTTGTCGTCACCTTGGTATCGGTGTTAATCACCGGCCACTGAAAATTCCCTCCTCCATCGCTATATTGGGCGGTGACGTGTTGCTGAATGCCCCAAGGGTTTCCTCCGTTAGCCGCTGTATTGTTGGAAAGAATCGTGTTTTTGAGGGTGACATTATTGGCATCGGCGAAGATACCTCCACCAACCCAGCCTGCAGAATTATCGGCGATCGTCGTGTTGAGAATGCTTGTGGGTGCACCAAGAGTCATTGCACCGCCGAGTTTGTTGTAATCACCAGCAGCAAACGCCGTGGAGTTGCCAGAAAACGTACTGTTAGTAATCGTAGTAGGGGCATTTCGCATCCACAGGCCGCCACCTTGATTGCCGGCTTTGTTGCCCGCAAAGGTGGTGTTGGTAATGGTCAATCCCTGGTTGGTGCTGTCGCTCAAAATCGTTACCCCACCACCGTTTCCAGCATTTCCACCGTTGGGTAGCGCCAGAATTTCGTTATTTTGGAAGGTGCTCTTTTCCAAAATAACCTTGTCTTGGCTGCCGGTGAACAGATAAGCTGCGCCTCCTTCACCTCGACCTTTATTGTCTTGAAATACGCTATTGGTAATCTTAATTGTGCCGGAAGCTTCGCTCGGATTGCTGGCTCTGTCTGTGTAAACTGCGCCGCCGAAACCCCTTAAAAACGGATTATCTTGGCCTGTTGCGTAAACGGCTGCGGTGGTGTCGTTGCCGATGAATCGGGAGTTCTCAATTGTCAGCTTACCTTGAAGGCTGTTAATTGCCCCGCCGTTAATTCCTTTGTTGTTGGTGAAGTCGCTGTTGGTGACTGTAAAAGTTTTGGAACTCAAAAAGCCGATCGCACCTGCACCGCGTTCATCGTTAGCTGCGGTGGCTGTGTTGCCGTTGAATTTACTGTTGGTAACAGTCAGGGTATTGTTGAAATTACCGAAAATTGCGCCACCGCCTCGATCGGCGACGTTGTTGTTGAACTGAACGTTTTCTACTGTGAGGTTTACTTCGTCGGTTGTGCCGATCGCACCACCTCTATCGGTAGTTTTACCGTTAGAAATAATGAGGTTTTTGACTGCAAAATTGGTAGCAGTCGCAACGTTGGCATTGACAAAAAAGGCGCGGGATGCGTTGT
>NZ_JAUBRK010000072.1:0-33937 GCF_036701825.1 Microcoleus sp. MOSTC5
GTTTTAGGTCAGGGAGTTTTTTCATTCCTTTATCTAATGTCTATCTCGTTCTCTTGTCAAGGGGGTTGAGCAATTACCTTTTATTTAACTCGTTGGTAATCGGAAGACTTCAGAGCATCAGCCAAAAAGCGTTCTGTGTAGTACAAAGCCAGTTGATTGCTCGGCCCATTAAAAACTGCATCAAAGGCGTGTTCAGCCCAAGGAATTTCCAGCAAAATAGCCCGATCGCCCGTGGCTCGCAATCGTTCGTAGAGCGATCGACCAAACTTAGGTTGAACGATATGGTCGCGACCTGCATAAACCAGTAGAGAAGGGGGAAGATTCGGTTTTATATAATTTATGGGAGAAGCCCGACGGTAAAGCTCGTTGAGTTCGTCTGGCGTTCCTCCCAGAAAAGCACGCAAGACGGCTCGAACATTTATAGCATCAGGAAAAGGTGGGTCATTGTATCCCCGGATCAGGTCATTTGGCCCGTAATAGTTCACCACTGCTCGAACTGGAAGCACACTAGAATTATAAGCAGTTAGCATTGCTAAATGGGCACCTGCCGATCTTCCCATCAGAGCAATCCGATCGAGATCGAGTTCCCAATCAGCAGCATGAGTCTTGATATAGGAAAGAGCGGCTTGTACGTCCTCAATCTGAGCAGGAAATCTATACTTAGGAGCGTGGCGGTAAGCAATTGCAACCACACAATAGCCTTGAGCGGCCATATAACGGCTGAATTCCTCATTGGAAGCGGCATTGCCTCTCTGCCAAGCTCCCCCGTAGAGCGTGATAATCGCCGGATATTTGCCAATTTGCATCGGCCGGTAAAGGTTTAGTTGCAGTGAAACTCCGTCAGGGTTGGCAAATCCAATAGCCCGATCGATCCTAACGTCTCTAATCGGAATTCCTCGGAACGCATCTGCGAGGATAAACGGTTGAGGGCGTAGCTGCGCGCGATCAGCTTGAGGAACGGCTGCTAAATAGTTTTCCCCTAGAACAGCTTGCACTTGGGTAGCTATGGCTGCATTGGCTGCTGGGAACTGAATCAGGGGAAGCAGGCCCAGGATTAGGGCGAACAGGTTACAAATTGACAAAATAATGTAGACTTTGCCTTGATGCCGTCGGAGCAGGTTCAGCATAAGGGCGATCGTATTGATACCGACCAACCAAGGACTGATTTCGGGTGCTCCCACCGCCAAAGGGTACAGTAACATCGTGGGTGCTGGTAGGATGACCCACAGACTGAGAAATAGTGCGATCGGACTCAGGAACCAAGGGATAAATTGCGAGACTAAGAACACTGCTAATAAGGGTAACTTTTTGCGGTTATTCTTGTGGATCATCGGATTTTCGCAGCCTAATTTTTAATGAGTTTAAACTAATACCATTGTCCTAAAATAGGCTACAATGAGAGTGAGAATTTAACAAATATTGCCTCAAAGTAGATTACCAAAAAGCATTAATTTAACACCTAAGCCGTTGAAATTAATTTAATTGCCTTGCACCATAAACAGGATAAATCTTTCGGAAACGAGTTCTTACATCACTATGGCATAAATTTTGAGAATTGGAAGTACATTTTAGATTAAAGCATTAGCTATAGCAAGCCTCGCATCATTGGTGAATTTCTTACTCCCTCCCCTTGGCAAGGGGAGGGTTGGGGTGGGGCAAAAATTTACGACTCCTGCAAGGATTGCTATATGACTGATGACTATCGGGTTTGAACCTTTTCTAGAATTGCATTTTTTTGAAACTGGTAAGCTAAGGCGCATCTAATTTTTATAGTCAAGTGTGATGAAATTATTGTGCGTATCTGGCCCGCCCTAAAATACAAGTTAGATGCCGACAGCTTATCAACAGGGCTAATTCTGTTGAATTAGGTGGAGCAACTTATAATCTGCGTCAAGAGCTTTTTTAGCGGTTAAAATGAATAGTATACATTGCCTAAACTACAGCACTATAACTTTTATTTTTCAACCGCACGAGGTGCAACGAGATTCCAATTTACCTGAGAAACACCGTACAAAATAAAATTATTCAACATTCCGTAAGCATTCCCGCAATTGTAGCTTTTAGCCTCAACACATTTGCGATCGGCATTCTGATTGACAGCCACAAAAATATCAACTCCATCCGGCAACACACCCGCATACATCTTTAAATTAGCAAAATCATCAAGGATGCGACCGTTATCATCAACCGGCGGCAATTTCCACTCTTTCGGATTGTTATTTCCCCCTAACTGGATTGCCCAAGCATGAGTACCTTCTAGCGCTCCGTTGTGGGCAGTATATCGATTCCAAACCTTATTTCGCTTTTCTCCGATGCGCGGGTTATTCTCATAACCGCCCACCCAATATTCTGACATAAATTTGAGAAAAACTTCAGATTCCGCAGCCAGCGAACCAGTACCGGGACTCAAATCAGTGTTTCTGCTGCTAAACGGAACTTGGCTTAAATTCCAAGACCAATTTATTCTCCCCAGCTTCGGATTTAGCCAAGTAGCAAAATCGCAGAAGCTACCCTTCCAGATGCAGTGCGGTCGCTTCAAATCCCATCCTTGACCATAGTAGTTTTTCCCGTTCCAATGCCGTTTTTTCGGCTCGCGATCGCCAATATTTTCTACTTCTTGGCTCATGAAAATTCCCCGGTCAGCCGCAGTAGGAATTCCTAACTCTGTTTTGAAGAAAACCTCCAAAGCCGAACCTTGATGAGTTGCTGGTTTACCCATTTTAGCAGCATAGCTGCCAGAAGCCACCAACTGCTGCAAAATAATCGTAGGAAATGCGGGACTGGTATTGGAATAGTGATATTGACCGAGAGGATACTGAAGGCATCGCCCTGCCAAAACCTGCATAGTTTCTGTTAAAGTAGGACTCGGCAAAAAATAGCCGGCGCTAGCAGAAATGCCTAGTTGATTTTTTGCTGAAATGACAGATTTGCTGCCCCATTCGCTGACAAGTCGCTGTTCTTGTGATTGGAAATCGGCTGCTGTTTTCAGATTGCGAAGCACTGACAAATTTGCAATTATATCTTGACCGTATCTGGGCGCGCTCCGCTGAAGTCCCGATCGGTGCGACAAAAAATGTCCGAGGGTGACGTTTTGCCACTGTTTGTCTGCAAATCCTGTGTTGAGATTGGCACAGTTTTTGTCTTTCACGGGAACCGGAAATTTTACTTTTCCCGAAAATACGGCGTGCATTTTTTCAGGGATAATCGCTACTGGATATTGTTTGTTCAAACCGGGAATTAGCGGCGGATAATGCTGCGGGTCGAACAATTTCATCCCTTCAATTTGGTCGTCACTCAGTTCTAAACCGGCCCGATCGCGCGCCGTCTGTTTAAGCGCCCAGCGTACCATTGCAAAGGTAACAGGCTTGCTGATACTGCCCATACGCATGGGGGTATCTGCTGCGACTGGGGGAGCCAGAGGAGCCTGCATATCGTCGCCGCAAGCCGGGTTCCAGTTATTAGTAGGTCTGCCTTTCATGCGCCCGAAACCCCACACACCGACGGGTTTACCTTTAACAGAAACACCGAGTACGGCCGCACCGACGCAGCGGTGGCGCATGAATTCTGTTAACGATTGCAAAATCGGCTGGAGTTGCGCGTCGCCGCTACCGCTAACGGGGATATTTTCTTGCGCTAAAGCTGTGTTGTTGTTGGACTCTGAAAGCTTTCCCAAGCCTGCTATGAGGATAGCTGAAATCAAGGTCAAAGTTGTGCAGACAAGTCTGTTGATTTTTTGGCTATGATTCGCAATTTTCATGATAACAAACTCCAGATTTAAAAAAGTAGGGCGGTGCTCTGCTGACCGCCCTGTGACAGCGATAATTAAGGCTATTGAGGGATAGGAGGTGCCGATAAGAATACTTGATTTGGGTTGACATTAGTTAAGTTTGTGCTTTGTACAACGCCAATCAAATTATCCTGGTAGAAGATACCAGTATCTTGAACATTGTTGCCGTTCCAATCGCCAGTTTTGAGGGAATAGCCGTCCGCTAAATTACCTTTAATTTGGATTTTATCTTGACCTAAACTAAAATCCGTAATAGTAGCATGGCCAGTTCCCAGGTAGTAAACGTTATTAACGTTGCCGAGTACAAAGGTGTCTGTTCCCGCGCCGCCGGCGAGAGAATCGGATTCGCTACCTGCGCCTATACCGTTACCAGCCCCAGAAAAATTAGCACCGTCAAGATAATCGCTGCCGTCGCCGCCGATGAGATAATCTTTGCCGCTTCCTCCGAATAGATAATCGTTGTGCAACCCTCCCGATAGGGTATCTTTACCGCTGCCTCCGTATAGGAAATCTTCGCCAGCTTCGCCGTATAATTTATCGTTGCCGGCATCGCCATTTAACTTGTCGCTGCCGAAGCCGCCGTAGAGGATGTCATCTCCGCCGCTGCCGAACAATTTATCGTTGCCTTGATAGCCGTAGATTGTATCATTTGCAATCTGAATTTGACCTTGACCGTCGATCGTCCAATCCTCTCCAACTAAGGATTTGTGGAATTGACCGTTGCCGTTGACAGTGTTGTTGTCGTCGAATTGAGTACCGTTGATAACTGATGACATTTTTGTTGCTCCTTGTTGTTGTGGACTTGGTGCAATAGCAATTGCGACCCAAGCAATTTGTTCTATGTAAACCAGTTTGTTCTCAAATCGAGTGAGCGACAATGGGAATAAAATCAGGTAATTTAAAAGCCTAAAAAAAGGTGTTTGGCAACGATATATCCGAAAAAATCAGGTCCTCAAAATATTAAAGTTGGAAAAAGTCAGGTTGGCGATCGTAATTTTTAGGTCAGGACTTACGCACTCTCACCAAAGAAACCTGGTTTTTTACCGAATCTGCGGGTCACAACCTGCGTATTTTCGTAAAAAAACCAGGTTTCTGAACCCCCAAGCGCAACTACAAACAAATTTTAATATCCTAGTTGTGTAAGTCCTGATACGTTATTGAGAGTAGCTAAAATTTGACCTGTTGCTGTCAAGCGGATTAAGGTGTCGCTGTTGGCTTGAGTAATTGACAGTTGAGAGGCAGTCAAACCTCTACTAAGGGCGATCGCATCTTTTCCGGGTTCAAAATCTCGAATGATATCCATCCCTGAATCTGCCCCAAGCAGAAAACGATCGTTCCCACTTCCTCCAATTAAAAAATTATCTCCCAAATCGCCGCTTAAAAAGTCGTCTCCCGCTCCCCCAAATATCGTATCATTGTCATTTCCTCCCCAAATCGTATCATTTCCTTCACAGCCATCAAGTAGGTCGTTATTTTTATCACCCAGCAAGTAATCGTTGCCACCGCCACCACAGGCAGTATCGTCACCTAAATTTCCCAACAGAGTATCGTTGCCTTCACTGCCTAAAATTAAATCTCTATCCTTACCTCCCAATAAGAAATCGTTTCCTTTGCCTCCATCCAAAAAATCGGAGTCTTCGTTGCCGTAAATGAAGTCGCTATCTTCTCCGCCATTTAGCGAATCTTCTCCTCGATTTCCCAATAATCTATCTCTTCCTTCATTACCAAGAATAATGTCTTGATTCGGGCCACCAAAAAGCAAGTCCTCTTCCGTTCCACCAGAGATAAAGTCGTTGCCTTTGTTACCGTTTAAAAAGTCATTTCCTTCGCCGCTAAACAGGTTATCGTTACCTTCTTTGGCCTGGAAATAATCCTCGCTGCTGCTGCCGTCGAATGTCTCATTGCTAGCAGTACCTGTGAGGGGTAGATCGATCGCACTATTGACAACTACCTTTTCTACAGGATTGGGTTGGTTGAGATTGGGGAGGGATAGAGATTTACAGGGGCAATCTTCTGTCGGAATTTCTGTCGGTGTCGGAGTTGCTGTGGGAATCTCTACAGGAATTTCTGTCGGAACTTCTGTGGGAATTGCCGTTGGTGTTGGCGTTTCTGTCGGAATTGGTGTCGGAGTTGCTGTTGGCGTTTCTGTCGGAATTGGTGTTTCTGCCGGAATTTCTGTCGGAGTCGGAGTTGGTGTTGGCGTTTCTGCCGGAATTTCTGTCGGAGTCGGAGTTGGTGTTGGCGTTTCTGCCGGAATTTCTGTCGGAGTCGGAGTTTCTGGGGGAATTTGTGGGGGAATTTCTGTCGGAATTGGTGTCGGCGTTTGTGTCGGAGTTGGTGTTTGTGTCGGAGTTTCTGTCGGAGTTTCTGTCGGAGTTTCTGTCGGAGTTGGCGTTGGTGTCGGCGTTTCTGTCGGAGTTGGTGTTGGTGTTGGCGTTGGTGTCGGCGTTTCTGTTGGTGTTGGCGTTGGTGTCGGCGTTTCTGTCGGCGTTTCTGTCGGAGTTGGTGTTGGTGTCGGCGTTTCTGTCGGAATTGGTGTCGGAGTTGGCGTTGGTGTCGGCGTTTCTGTCGGAGTTGGTGTTTCTGTCGGAGTTTCTGTCGGAGTTTCTGTCGGAGTTGGTGTTGGTGTCGGCGTTTCTATCGGCGTTTCTGTCGGAGTTGGCGTTGGCGTTTCTGTTGGAGTTTCTGTCGGAGTTGGTGTCGGTGTAGGGGTTTCTGTCGGCGTTGGTGTCGGAGTTGGAGTGGGATTAGAGTCATCACTATCATCATTGACAATAATGCCCGTACTTTGGTTGGCGGCGGGATCGATGGTGGCGTTGGTGGCGTTGTTGAGGGTAACGCTGAAAGTTTCATTCGCCTCAAATTTGTTGTCGCCGTTAACAATTACAGCGATCGTTTTTGTTAGCGCTTCTGACGAATTAAAGATGAGATTACCGTCATTATCTTCGTAGTCGAGATCGCCCGTAGTAGCAGTACCATCATCTGTCTTGTAGTTAACAGTAATCGGCAAACCAGAAGCATTGGAGAGGCTAACGGTGTAGTTGTAGGCAGTGGTGCCTGTATTGCCTTCAGGTTGGTTAATTGTGGCGGGGGTGATGCTGACCGTTGGAGGGTTATCGTTATCTGCAATTGTCAAAACAGCATTGTTGTATCGATCGCCAACTGTAGCATTTCCCGTTGGATTAGTTAGAGATAAATTAACCGTTTCGTCAGCTTCGTCGATCGCGTCATCGGCGATCGGAATAGTAACAATTTTTGGTGTCGTATCGCCGGCGGCAAAGTTAATTGCGATCGGCGTATTGGTGTAGTCAGCAGCAACAGCAGTACCATCCGTCAGCGTCAGCGTTGCCCCAACTGCACCTTTGTTACCACCGATGCGATTGACGCTAATTGCAGTACCGACAACTGTGCCGTTTTCATTCACCGTGTAAGCGGGATTGCTAAATTGCAGTAAGCCGGGGGAAGGTTGAGAAAATTCCGAAGTATCGTTAGTTGTTAAGTTAGTAGCAGTAGTGACGATCGCCCCTGTTGCAGTTAAAGGCGGCGATGTAAAATTAGCATTGCCAGCAGCATCAGTCGTGACATTAACAAAGTTGAGATAAGTTTGTCCTTCGCCGTTACCGCTGGGATCTAAGACAATATTGTCAAAAAATTCGACGCGGAAAGTCGTATTGGGAATGCTGTTGAGAGTGCCGCTAAGCGTAATGTTGCCGTTGCTAGCAGTTGCCGAGGTTAACACCGGGAAATTTTGCAAGCCGTTTCCGCCTGTATCCCCGTCTCCCAAGTCGTTTGGGGTAACGCCGTCGGTAGTTAAGCCATCGGCATCGTTATCGAGATCGATGCCTAAACCATTATTAGAAAAGATAGAATTGCCTAAAATTGCCAAACCTTTGCCACCAGTAACTTGAATGCCGCTGCTACCGCTAAATGCGATCGTATTTCCTTCCCCTGCTGCGGTGCCGCCGATGCGGTTATTCACACCTGTATCTTGAGCTATGACGTTGCTGTACAAAGTATTGGGTAAAGGAGTGCTGCCGTCAGCTTGCGTGCCGATATAATTGCCGATAACGCGGTTGCCAGTTACCTGGTTGCTAAGCAATAACACGCCCATTTGATTGCCGGAAATGACATTGCGTTCTTGCGGTGTCGTGCCACCGATGATGTTGCTTTCGCCAACACCGATAAGGACGCCGATCGGATTTCCCAAAGCGGCAGTACCGCTGATATTTGTGCCGATATAGTTGCCGACAACTCGGTTTGTCGCAGGTGCAGGGGTTGGACTAAGCGCTTGTAGATCGGTTGAACCCTGCGCTTGTAGAAAAGCAATACCCGCAAACTGGCTGCCAGAAATGATATTGCGTTCTTGAGGCGTCGTTCCGCCGATAATATTGTTAGAAGCGCTGCCAATAACGATGCCATAGATACCGTTTCCTAGCGCTACATTACCCGTGATATCAGTGCCGATGAGGTTGCCGACAACTCGATTTTGATTGGCAGTTGGACCAGCTATCACAATTCCAATGCTGTCACTACCTGCATTATTGCCAGAAATCAGGTTGTCCTGAATCAGGTTTTCAGGCGCATTCTTGATGCTGATGCCAACATTGTTGCCGATCGCAACAGTACCAGTAACATCAGTGCCAATGCGATTGCCGATTATTTGGTTGTTGCGCGCAGCAATGCCGGAAATCTCGATGCCGGTGCCGGCAACACGGGGAAGAATAGTGGTATTGCCGAAGATTAAGTTGCCCTCGATCCGATTATCTGGAACGCCATCAATCCTGATCCCTCTGCTGGCGGTATCGCTGGCGATGTGGTTGCTGAGGATCTCGTTGCCGCCATTGGTTTGCAAGCGGATGGCTGCCGAGTAAAATCTGTTGATCGCTAAACCTTGCACCGTACTGTTCCCAGCAGTGATATCAAGTCCGACCATCTCAAATCCGGGGAGGTTGCCGCTGAGTTCCACCAGTGGCAAATCGTTATAGCCCGCGCCGCCTTGACTCCAACCATCGACGGTCACTGGATCGGATATGGGCGGCAGTGCGGATAGAGGCTGAATTAATTGCTGAGAACCGATCGCCCCGATATTAAAGGCGATCGTGTCGCGATCGGCCGCAGTACCCAATGTACCGTTAATCTGTGCTTGTTCTGCCACTGTCAAAGCAGGAACATTCAGAGTGCCATTGGCAACCAGAATTGCCTCTCTGAGGGTGAGGACGGCATTCCTGATATTCGAGTCATCTGTGCTATTAACGGTAATGGTAGCAGCCATAATTTTTCTCCTTATACCCTGGTGTTTGCGAGGTTCGGCTATTGTTGGTGAGGCGATCGAT
This sequence comes from Microcoleus sp. MOSTC5, assembly GCF_036701825.1. Classification (NCBI taxonomy): domain Bacteria; kingdom Bacillati; phylum Cyanobacteriota; class Cyanophyceae; order Oscillatoriales; family Microcoleaceae; genus Microcoleus; species Microcoleus sp. MOSTC5. The sequence continues at coordinate 9,121 of NZ_JAUBRK010000072.1, forward strand.
AATTGCGATCGAGCTCGGCAATCAACTTGCTTCTAAACCAGTTTATTTTCTAAGAACAAAAGCGACCAGGGGAGTAAAATCAGGTGTTTCAACAAGGATTGACAGTAAAAACTCAGGTTAAATGAGTTAAAATAGGGAAAAGTCAGGGTAACTTTCCAGTGCAGGAACAACTGCTCTCTTGCAAGCATCTGCATACTTACGTATATGGGTACTTACCCGTCAATCCCATGAACTCAGAATTAGAATTCTCTTGGAGCAAAACCAAAGAATCTGCCGATCGTATTTTTGCTCAAAACACCGGCAAACATCTCAGCGACATCGAAATGAAAGTCCTTCAAGGTTCCTGGGAAGGAAAAAGTTACGATGAAATCGCCAAAACTTACGGCTACAGTGCTGAATACCTCAATAAAGATGTCGGCAATAAATTGTGGCACAAGCTTTCAGAAGCCTTAGCAGAAAAAATTACGAAGAAAAATTTTAAAGAAGCTCTGAGGAGATTTGCATCGCAAGAGTCCACTCCATATATTAACACCAACCTGCTCTTACAACCACTGACTGCGGCAAATTTGCAGTTTCCCGAAGGCTCGGTATCATTAGATTCTCCTTTTTATGTGGAGCGTTGCAACATTGAATCTTTGTGCTGCGAGACAGTTGTGAAACCCGGTTCGCTGATTCGGATTAAAGCACCGGAGATGATGGGCAAAACTTCACTGATGAATCGAATTTTAGCTGGCGCTGTTCGGGAAAACTATCACGCAGTTTATCTTGATTTGAGCGCTGCCGACCGAGGAATATTAACAAATCTTGATAAGTTTCTGCGCTGGTTGTGCTTGATGGTCAGCCGACAGTTAAAGTTAGAAAACAAGTTAAACGAGTATTGGGATACGGATATTTTGGGCAGCAACGATAACTGTACGGTTTACTTTGAAGAGTATTTGCTGGCAGAAACATCAGCGCCTCTGGTTTTGGGCTTGGATGAAGTCGATCGCATATTTCCCTACACCGAAGTAGTTGAAGATTTTCTGGGGATGCTGCGAAGCTGGCACGAAAAAGCCAAGATTTCCGATATCTGGAAAAAACTGCGGTTGGTAATGGCGCATTCTACCGAGGTTTATATTCCTTTAGATATGAATCAATCTCCGTTTAATGCGGGGGTGCCTGTTGAGTTGCTGGAGTTTGAGAGACCGCAAATTCACGATTTAGCTCGCTTGCACGGCTTGGAGTGGGATGAGGGGCAGTTGCGAGAGTTAATAAGTGCGATCGGCGGACATCCTTATTTAGTAAGATTGGCAATGTATGAGATTAGTTGTGGCAAAATCTCATTAACTCAGTTATTAAAAAATGCGGCATCAGAATCTGGAATTTACAGCAGTCATTTGCGAAAACATTTGGAAATACTGCAACACAATCCCGAATTAGCTTTGGCTTTGAAAAAAGTTGTTAATTCGGCCGAACCAGTTGAATTAGATTCAATGCAAATTTACAAATTGCACAGCATGGGAATTGTGCGGCGGCAAAACAATTATGTCATGCCGCGTTGCAATTTGTACCGCGAGTATTTCTGCCGTGTTTTAGGTTGAAAAGTACAGCGGGAATTGCAAGGCGCATCAGCTTAACGTTAAACATAACATCAGGATACCGTCAACTAAGATTTTGACAGTTTTCGATAAGTAAAAGTACCTTGGACACCTCTTAAGAATAAGATGAGAAAAATCCATGATATAATCCCTGGAAATCTTTTTATTTCGATTATAATCCAAGCTTGATTGAAGGCAAAATAAACCAGCATGAGTACAGCAGCGATTCGGCTTTTTTTATAAATACCAAATGATAGACCAAACATCAGACAAACATCTATAAGTGCTGATGCGTCTATCAAGCCCATAAAGTTGTATCCTGCTAAGGATAAGAGTACAAAAATCAGAGTGAGAGTACCGGATATTATTCCTGCTTGCCACGCTAATTTAATTTGAGCTTCGGCTTCCTTTAACCGATAAGTAGGGGTATTTCGTTCATTTAACCGCTTCACAAGTGGGTTTTTTGTACCCGCATATTTTGAAACCAACTGTTCAAAATTAGACATATCATTGAGAAACAAGGGCAACCATAAGTCTTTTGATAGTTTAGTCGTGGATATTAAGATAAACTTTAATCCCGATGTCCAAAATCCACTATAAAACCTTGCACCACGAATGGTTGACCATTCTACCAAATAAAACTTTCCCCAAAAATTAGTACATTTTATTCCGCGAGAATTGACAGACACCCTAGAATAAAAAACCAAAGCAGTAGTAATAGCAAAGTTTAGTAGTAAAACAAAAAATATGGAATAAATTCCCACCCCTTTATTCCAAACGCCAGGTACAAACAACGATGCAATCCAACTCAAAGGTGCAAAACCTATAAAAAGGATAAATGATGCCAAAAGAGAGTATCTAAAGTAGGTAGTTTGCGAGTTCATTTTGCGCTCTCCTTGATAATTTACAGTTCAGATAACTTGACAAAATAACAGTTGCATTTTCCCGATCGTTGATTTGGGTGCTGACAATGATACGAAAGTATCCACCACACAGCGTCAATAAAAGACTCGGGCGATCGCCCTCAGTTCATTGTAGACTGAAAGAGCGATCGCCCTGTCTCAATTAGGCAATTAATTAGCTAGCGGTGAGGAACACCTGATTTTGGTTGAAATTGGTAATATTTTGGTCTTGCACAACACCAATCAAATCACCCTTATAGAAGATTCCAGTGTCTTGGGCATTGCTACCTTCCCAGTTGCCAAGCCCAAGGGAGTAATCATAATTGAAAAGGCCTTTGATTTGGATTTTATCGGTTTGAGCTAAACTAAAGTCCGTAATTGTGGCGTAGCCATTTCCGAGGTAGTAAACGCTATTTGCGTCACCCAACACGAAGGTATCCTTTCCAATGTCACCCGTGAGGGTGTCGAATTCATTTTGCCCAAAGCCGTAACCAGTAAGTTGATCGTTACCGCTTCCGCCTAAGAGAATGTCGTTGCCCGTACCGCCAAGTAAAGCATCGTCTAAAGTACCGCCAATCAGCAGATCGTTACCAAGGCCGCCAACTAGATAATCGTAGCCAACGCCGCCATATAAAGTGTCATTACCAGCCCCACCATCGAGAACGTCGTTGTTAAACCCACCATCTAGATAGTCATGTCCACCAAGACCCGACAATATGTCGTTTCCTGCATAGCCAGAGATTGAGTCATCTGCATTAGTTCCAACTAGCTTTGGTTTGTCGATACCATCGTCATTGAAGTTGGTGCCATTAATAATTGCCATTTCAGTTGCTCCTTGTTGTTCAAAATTAGGACGTAGAGATTGAGCGATTTGTGCGATCGCTACTACATTGTTCGGAATCGTTGAAACTTGATTGATTCGCTCTGTTCTTTTTGAGGGCAAGCTCTCAGCCCCGTGAGAAACTCAGTCTCTGGAAAAAACAGAGTTTCTTAGAATTCATTCGCGCTCTTGGGGGTCGATTTCTAGTTCCAGGCTTTATGTTTGCCAATAGAATGCCTGGTTTTAGCAATCCACTCAGTCATCACCCCCAACTCCTACAGCGCCTCCAAATCCCACAACTAAGCCTAAAGTGGAGGGTTGATGATAGGGGCAGAAACCAAGTTTGTTTGGTTAAGCTCGACGTTTTGCACAACAGCAATCAAATCATTTTGGTACAAGATATTAGTGTTGCTGCCAGATTTCACCAGCGAGTAATCCTGCGTACTGCCAGCAACCTGGATTTTATCGCCTTGTAATGAGTTAAAGTCTGTAATTGTGGCGTGGCCATTTCCTAGGTAGTAACCGATGGTGGAGTAACCGAGTACGAATGTGTCCCCTAGAGTGCCACCAGTGAGAATGTCGAATTCCGTGCTGTTGCCGTAACCATCAAGGTAATCTTTACCGCTTCCGCCTAAAAGAATGTCATTGCCAGTGCCGCCATAGAGATTGTCATCATCCCAGCCGCCTACGAGACTGTCATTATTGGCTCCACCAAATAGATAGTCATTTCCCAAGTCGCCGATGAGAGTGTCATTTCCGGCTTCACCATACAGATTGTCATTACCACCTGCACCACCAATATAGTCATTACCAGCTTCACCATTGATATGGTTGCCAACGGCATTACCTGTGATGGTGTTGTTGAGGGCATTGCCGTAGCCTTCATATGCGTTGCCGATCAGCTTCAGGTTCTCCTGATTCTCGCCTAGCCTGTAGCCCAGCGGAAATGTGACTGAAGAGATAACGGTGTCGATGCCTTGATTAAAGTTCTCGGTAACTTTGTCATTCTGGCTATCCACAATGTAGGTGTCATTGTCTGCGCCACCAAACATATCGTCGCTACCTGGGCCACCATCTAGATAGTCATTTCCACCAAGACCCGACAATATGTCATTTCCTGCATAGCCATAGATTGAGTCATCTTCATTAGTTCCAACTAGCTTTGGTTTATCGATATCGTTGTCATTGAAGTTGGTGCCCTTAATAGTTGCCATTTCTGTTACTTCTTGTTGTTCAAAATGAGGAGGTAGAGATTGAGCGCTCTGTGCGATCGCTACTACATTGCTCGGAATCGTTAAAACTTGATTTATTCCCTCTGCCATAACTTTTGTAGCGCCGTCAAATACTACGGCTAAGTTGAACCAGGCAGAGGGTTATCAGCTTAGCCAGGAAACGGATCGCCAAGGATGAAGTCCGTTGCTTTGACATTGGTGATGTCTTGCAACACACCAATTTCATCATTTCCGAACAATATCTTAGTATCTAGAGCAGCGTTGCCGTACCCGAAGTCTCCAGACACCAGAGTGTATTTATCTAGAGTCTCAAAGAGTGCGATTTTATCGCCTTCTAATGAGTTAAAGTCTGTAATTAAGGCGAAACCAGATCCGGTGTAGAAATTGTAGTATGATTGCGCGCCCAGCACGAACTTGTCCGCGTCAGCGCCGCCTGTGAGGGCGTCAAATTCGGTGCCGTTGCTGAAACCGTTAAGGTAATCATTGCCACTACCGCCTATGAGAATGTCGTTGCCAGCCTCGCCATACAATTTGTCGTTGCCACTGCCGCCATTTAGGTAGTCGTAGCCAGTGCCGCCATCCAGGTAGTCGTTTCCAGTCTCGCCGTACAAGTTGTCGTGGCCAATGCCACCGTCGAGAGTGTCGTTGTTATTGAAGTTGGCGCCGCCGTTGCTGCCATCACCGCCGTAGATGTTATCGTTACCGCTGTCGCCGGATAAGAGATCGCTCCCTCCACGACCGTAAATGATGTCATTGCCTCCAAGTCCGTAGATTTCATCATTGCCAAGCGTTAATACTGGCCCATTGAATTGCTGATCGGTTCCCACTAATGATTTGTGGAACAAATTGTCGCCGTTGACAGTATTGTTGTCATTGAATTGAGTACCGTAGATAGTTGCCATTTCAGTTGTTCCTTTGTATTTCAAATTAATTGATTTATTTAGAAGTAATGCTGGCACTTGGTATTTGTTTGCTGCACTTTTCACTTCCTGTTATCAGTTTCTTGCTAAAACTCCTGAACCGCAAGGGTGATAAAATCAGGTATTATAGGAACTAATAAATAGCTTCAGGCTCTGAATTTATAGGGAAAAATCAGGTGCAGCCTGATAAAGCATCATAAAAATCCGCAAAAGTCAGGTTTTTTGGTAAATATCTAAATAGTCATGTTAGCTATCGTAGAATCAAATCTAGATTTTAGTGCAGGCAATGATGAAAGAATCTCCAGTTAGTTATGAATATCAAATTGGCGGGAGTCTCCCAGCAGATGCGTCGAGTTACGTGACGCGCCAAGCAGACTTGGACTTTTACGAAAGTTTGAAAGCGGGTGAGTTTTGTTACGTTTTGAATTCGAGGCAAATGGGCAAATCTAGTTTGCGGGTGCGGGCGATGCAAAAATTGCAAGCTGAAGGTACTATTTGCGCTTTTATCGATTTAACTGGGATTGGTAAGGAAGATGTAACTCCCGAAAAGTGGTATGCAGGCATTGTCAATTCTTTGGTCAGTAGCTGTCAGCTAGGTAATAAAATTAATTGGCGGAATTGGTGGCGCGAACGCCGGGATTTGTTATCTCCCGTGCAGCGGTTTAGTTTGTTTATCGAAGAAGTTATTTTAGTTGAAATTTGCCAAAATATAGTTATTTTTATTGACGAGATCGATCGAGTATTGAGCATGAATTTTTCAGCTGATGAGTTTTTTGCTCTGATTCGCTGGTTTTACAATCAAAGAGTTGATAATTCTTTATACCGCAGGCTGACTTTTGCGCTGTTGGGGGTGGCGACGCCTTCGGATTTGATTGCTGATAAAACTCAAACTCCTTTTAATATTGGTAAGGCGATAAATTTACGCGGTTTTCAGATTGATGAAGTGCAGCCTTTAATTGATGGTTGGCAGGGGCAAGTTGGCAATCCAGAAAGTGCGATCGCAGATATTTTGGATTGGACGGGGGGACAACCTTTTTTGACGCAAAAGCTATGCAAGTTGGTGCAGGAAAAGGAGTTGAAGAAAGTTAACCGCAGAGGCGCAGAGGGCGTTGAGAAAGACAGGCAGGATGCCTGTTCCACCCCCACAGACACGCATCCTGACTGTTGCGCCCCCACAGACAGGCAGGATGCCTGTTCCACACAGGAGGAGGGAGTTGAGAGGTTGGTGAAGTTGCAGATTGTGGAGAATTGGGAGTCTCAGGATGAGCCTGAACATTTGAAAACTATTCGCGATCGCCTGTTGAGAAATCAGCAAAAAGCGGGGCAGTTATTGGGGCTTTACCAGCAGGTTTTGCAATCCGCGAACCCCCCCCAATCCCCCCTTAGCAAGGGGGGGCTAAATGCTGCTATTTCACCCCTGAAAGAGGAAGAAATAGCCACTCTTGCTCCCCCCCTTAGCAAGGGGGGACTGGGGGGGGTTATTGCTGATGGCAGTCCCGAACAAACGGAATTGCGACTGTCAGGTTTAGTGGTGCAACAGCACGGAAAATTAAAAGTTTATAACCAAATTTATGCCGAAATTTTCAATCTTGAATGGGTGGAAAAACAGTTAGGAAAGCTGCGACCTTATTCGGAAAATTTTAATGCTTGGAATGCTGCCAATTTTGAGGATAATTCGCGGCTGCTGCGGGGTCAGGCACTGCAAGAAGCTTTGGAATGGGCAAAATATCAAAGTTTAAGCCATTTGGATTACCGCTTTTTAGCAGCGGCTCAGGATTTGGAAAAGCGAGAAGTTGAATTGGCTTTTGCACTGCAAGCTGAGGAAAGTCAAATATTGGCACAAGCTAATCAAACTTTAAGTCTGGCTCAGGATCAAGCTAAAACAGAGTTAACGTTAGCTAAAAAACAAGCTAGAAGGATAATTGCGATCGGTTCGACAATTTTAGGGATATCTTTAGCAGCAGCTATCGCCGTACAATTGCAAGTAATTAAAGCCGATCGGGAACTTGCAGAAACCAAAATAGTCCTCGAAAGTTTGTCGTCAAAGACAACTTTAGCCTCAAACCCTTTTCCAGCACTGATCGAAGCACTGCTTGCAGCACATAAACTTAAAAAATTAGAGGCATTCAGTCCGGCAAAATCCGAAACTAAGATGCAAGTATCGATCGCCCTCCAACAAGCACTTTACAGCATCCGAGAGCGCGATCGGCTCCTCGGCCACCAAGCTGCCGTCAAAAATGTCGTTTTCTCGCCCGATGGCAAAATCCTCGCATCCGCTAGCGAAGACGATACTGTCAAACTCTGGAACCCAGACGGCATCTTACTCAGAACCCTCACCGGACACGGCGACAACATTTGGACTGTCAGTTTCTCACCTGACGGCAAGACGATCGCATCTGCTAGCGAGGATGCTACTATCAAACTCTGGAACCTCGAAAACGGCACAGAAATTAGAACCCTTACAGGGCATAGGGGCTGGGTGAGAGGAGTCAGTTTTGCTCCCGACGGATTGGCGATCGCATCTTCGGGTTCCGACGGCACTGTCAAACTCTGGAATCCAGCAGACGGCACTTTGCTCCAAACCTTTACTGGGCATAGAGGCTGGGCAACGAGCGTCACTTTTTCGCCCGACGGGTTGACGATCGCATCTTCGGGTAGCGATCGCACTGTCAAACTCTGGAATCCAGCAGACGGAACCGAAATCGCCACGCTGAAAGGCCATACCAACGCTGTCAGAAGTGTCAGTTTCTCCGACGACGGCAAAACCCTAGCATCCGCTAGCGAAGACGGTTTAGTCAAGCTGTGGGATGTCGAAAACCTGACTCTCCTCAAAACCCTGCAAGCCGATAGCAGGGAAGTCTGGAGCGTCAAATTCAGTCCTCGGGGCAGCAACACCCCAACTCTGGCTACCGCTAGCGAAGACGGCACCGTCAAATTGTGGAATTTATCGCAGTTAGGAAACATCGAGCCGCAAACGCTCAAAGGACACAGCGGCAGGGTTTCCAGCCTTAGTTTCAGTCCCGACGGCCGCACTTTGGCAACGGCAGGTACCGATCGCACGGTACGACTCTGGAACCTCACCGGCATCGAGCCGAAAGTTCTAGAAAGCCACCGCCGTCAGGTTTTGAGTGCGAGTTTCTCGCCAGACGGCAAAACAGTTGCCTCCGGTAGCAGCGATCGCACTGTTAAATTGTGGAATGCACAAAACGGCAGCGAAATCAAAACTTTTATAGGACATCAAGGTGCTGTCACCAGCGTCAGTTTCGCCCCTGACGGCAAAATTTTAGCATCCGCAGGAAGCGATCGAACTATTAAATTGTGGAACCTAGAAACTGGCACCGAAATCAAAACTCTTTCAGGACATCAGAGGGGAATTGACAGCGTTGTTTTTAGTCCCGACGGTAAAATCTTAGCATCAGCAGGAGTCGATAAAACTGTTAAATTGTGGCATCTAGAAAGCGGTGCCCAAATCAAAAATTTTACAGGACATCTCGAAAGAGTTAGAAGTGTCACATTCAGTCCCGATGGCAAAACTTTAGCATCCGCAGGGAACGATCGCACAATCTATTTCTGGGCTTTAAACAATTTAGAATCTACCCCAAGAAGGATTTTAAGAGCGCATAACAGCCGAATTACCAGCCTCCGTTTCAGTCCCGACGGCAAAATTTTAGCATCTGCTTGCGATGACAGCACCATTAAATTGTGGAATGCAGAAACCGGCACCGAACTCAAAACTATTCAAGCACACGGAACTTGGGTAAAAAGCATTAGTTTCAGTCCCGACGGCAAAACGATCGCATCTGCAAGTTTCGATCGCACAATTAAACTGTGGAATGTAGCAGACGGCCAAACGGGATCGGAGGCGCGGCCCCTACAAACTTTTGAGGGACATAGCGATCGAGTTAATGACGTTAACATCAGTCCCGACGGCAAAACTCTTGTTTCTGCCAGCGATGATTCTACTTTAAGAATCTGGAATTTGGAACTTGATGTAGATAGTTTAATGAAACTAAGTTGCCAATGGCTGAGCAATTATATTGCTAATCATCCCGAAGAAAAAGCGCTCGCAGAAATCTGCAATCCTTAAAAAACAGGACTTACACAACTGGCACATTAAACAAAGGTATGTTGTTGCGCTTCAGCGCTCTTTGATATCCTAAGAGCGCTGAAGCGCAACAACATACCTAAAAGTCTTGTGACTGTTGCGTAAGTCCTGAAATTAAAGAATTGGCAACGACTAATGAACTAAGGGTTTAGTTCACTGCCCTACAGTTGCATTCTTTTTTTACTGGTATAAACAAGCGCCCAACATATAGCTGGGTATTTAAGTTTCTTTTGTAAGTAGTCTGACAGTAATTCCTTCTTGGCAAGACATTTTCATAGTCAAAAATGCTGTTTTTTTGGATATAATAAACATTACTTGCTTTTGGCTTTTACGGCCCTAGACTCCACTGTGAATCCTGGAATATCTTGCAGTTCTGTTTCGCTCAAACTGTACTGTTCGCAAACCAAACTCAAACGAGTTCCGGTACTTTTAACAGCGTTGACAGAGTGAGTCAAATCTCCTTGAAAATAGACCAGCGAGTTCGCTTGCGGCTTAATCTGCCCGACTTGCTGTTTGTTGCGCCGCAGTATCAATTCTCCCCCTTGCAAGTTCGGCGGCACTTGCACGTACAAAACGCTTACGGCTGCGGGAGGTTCAACAGTTTTGCAGTACGATCGCAAAGATCTATCGATATGCGGATCGACGCGGGAACCTTCACCCAGCAACAGGGGGTTGAGGTAGAAAGCATTGCATTCAGGCTGTAATGCTTGGTCTAAATAGGGTTTGAACAAGGGAAAACGCCGTTCTACTTCGGCGATTTCCGCACGTTGAAACACCACGGAAAACCCTTTTGTGCCAATGAAATCGCGATTGAGATTGTTGATTGCTAGATAAGGGGATGCTAGAATTGCTCCTCGCAAGTCGTTGAGGTAGTCGATCGAGAAAGCGTTAGGATGTTGGCTATAGTATTTCAAGGCACTCAAAAATAATCAAAGTTTAAGGAAACAGCAGATAGAGATGCAGCAATCGCTCAGACTTGGGATTGCTTCGTTCGGGGCAATGATCTAATAATGTTTAGAAGCAGTTTTAAACCTCCGGCGGCAAGTCCACGCTGTAGAGAATTTTGCCTTCAAGGTTGTGCAGCGCCACAGTCATCACCTGACTATCGCCATTAATTTTAACCGTACCAAAGAACTGAAAACCTTTTGTAGGAGGTAGATTTTCTACTTCAGGCAGTGACAAACTTTGGAACTTAACAAGGGGACCAAAAGTATTATCAAGCTTATTTGGTCCGTAAGTTCCAGCGTGAAGCGGCCCGGCAACAAACTCCCAAAACGGTTTAAAATCAGTGAATTGAGCTTGACCGGGATCGTAGTAGTGCGCGGCAGCATAATGCACGTCAGCGGTCAGCCAAACGACATTTTGGATATTGTTTTGCTGGATAAAGCGCAACAATTGGGCAAGTTCTAGTTCGCGTCCTAATGCAGGACCATCTCCATTGGCGAGGTTCTCAAATTTGCCGCTGTCTTTGCCATCTTCAATCACCAATCCGACTGGCATATCGCTAGCAATTACTTTCCACCTTGCCTTTGAATTCTGCAATTTGTTCTTTAACCAGCTAACTTGGGCATTACCCAAAAACGCTGTTTCTTCACTTGCTGCTGTCTGACGGTTGGTAGTGTTTAGTCCTCGGTAGCTACGCATATCCAGCATAAAAATTTCCAGGGAAGAACCGTAATTAAAGGAACGGTAAATCCGTTCTGGGTCGTTGGCATCGAAGCGCATCGGCGTATACTCCATAAATGCTTGCTTGCCTCGCGCTGCCAGTAAAGAACTGCTTTTGACTTTATAGCGGTCATCGCTCATTAGCATCTCGCCGGGATACCAGTTGTTTGTAGTTTCGTGGTCATCCCACTGAACTAGCTGAGGCACTTCGGCGTTGAAGCGCCGGATGTTATTGTCTAGCAGGTTGTAGATGTAATTTCCGCGAAACTCTGTTAAGGTTTCAGCTACTTTTGACTTTTCTTCTGTTGTAATGTTTTTCCAGATGCTACCGTCGTCAAGTTTTACCTCAGATTTAATCGGACTATCTGCATAGATGTAATCGCCAGAATGAATGAAGAAGTCTGGCTTAAGCTGTCTGATAGTTTCATAGATTTTCATGCCGCCCCATTCAGAATTGATACCCCAACCCTGTCCGGCGGTGTCTCCCGACCAGGCAAAAAAGATGTCGCGCTTGCTGTTTGGAGGTGTGCGGAAACTCCCCGTAACGGGGGCGCTGTAGATGTTTGGATCGGCTAAATTCTGGAAGCTGACTCGGTAGAATATTTGCCGGTCGGCTGGTAGGTCAATCAGGTTAATACGCGCCGTGTAATCGCTAGTTTCCAATGCTGCAGGTCCGATGATGCGCTGCACGTTGCCGAAGGAGTCGGCGGTGTCATATTCGACTATCATCCGGGAGGAGCGATCGCACCGACTCCAAATCACGGCACTGTTGCCGGTAATATCACCGCTAGCAACACCGTATGGAATGCTGGGGCGCATCCGATCCGACGTGATAATTGCCGGTGCAGAAGATTGTGCTAACCCAGATTTCGATCGCAGGTTTGCGACAACTATACCGCTACCTGCAATTGCCGAACCGAGTAGAAAATGGCGGCGGCTGAGTTGGTCTTTTTTTTTACCTTTCATGGGTACCCTCATCTTTAAAAATATCGAGACTGTACTTCTGCTAATTTGTGATGTACGCAACAATCAGCAAATTCACCGCTGTTCCTGAGACGCCTCGAACTGTGAGGAGGAAAACAACTCCCACAGACAAAGGCAGGTTTTATATCAAGTTTTAGTGTACCCAAAATAAAGGTAGCAGGCGATCGATGAAAAAGCAACCATCTCGACCGCAAAAGCACGATATTAACCATGTGTCTTCGCTTTTTCCTCTGCTAGTGCTTTCGCTCAACCAGCAGCAGCTTCCAAAGAATCATATAAACCTTGACTAGCTACTTTGTTCTGAACATCCAATGGGATTAAACCTGATTCATTAAATAATTAGGCTACCACGAAATTTTGTAGCAACAGTTGATCGGAGTGAGATAACTTTTTGAGGAGGGGTAAAATTTCGGTAACAGGCATAAGTTAAAGGTTTAATAAACTTAGGTAACATTTATTTTAGATTCTTTAGCTCTCACCTTTACAATACTCCCAGGCGATCGGGTTAATCAGGCGGTGGATCGGACGGATCAGAGATATTGAGGTTTTGCTCCATGAGATAGATCGTTGTAGTTCAGCCTTTTGTCAGATGACAACCCTTAACTCGTGAAAGCAAAATCGATAATATTTCTAGTCAGAGTGTATGCCACAATACTTCGGAAAACTTCAAAGAACCGAACAGCCTTGGTCAACAATCGGTTCGGTAGAATCCATAAATAAAACCGATCGCACAATTCACTTTAATTGCGGCGAAACTTCCCTAAACATCAGCATCCTCGCACCGAATTTAATCCGAGTGCGAATGTCCCCGACAGGTGAATTTAACAGCCGATCGCACTCAATAACTGTCCCTGACGAAGAGTGGGAAATTACACCATTTGAAGTGCGAGAAACAGACGAAAAAATAGAAATTGAAACAGCACAAATAAAGATTTCAGTCAAGCGATCTAGTGCTGCAATCGAGTGCTTTGACAAATCGGGAAAACCATTTGCTAGCGACTGCGATCCCAGTATGGGATGGCGAACCGGCGCAACGGCAGGCTGGAAACGCATTGAAGCAGACGAACACTTCTACGGTTTCGGCCAACGCACCGGCTTTCTCGACAAACTCTCCGAAGTCAAGACAAACTGGACAATAGACGCGCTTGACTACAATTCCCTCAGCGATGAAATGTACCAGGCGAGCCCATTTATATATCGGCTTGAATCCCGATCGCGCTTACGGCATTTTCTTCAACACGACATTTTGGAGTCAATTCGACATCGGCGCCGAAAAACCGGGGGTTTTGCGGATGGAAACCAGAGGCCCGGAACTCGACTACTAGATTATTTACGGCCCGGAACCCGCCCAAATTCTCGCCACCTACACGCAGTTAACCGGCCGGATGCCGCTTCCGCCAAAATGGGCGCTGGGATACCACCAATGCCGCTGGAGCTACGAATCCGAGGACGTTGTGCGGGAGTTGGCGCAGGAATTTCGCGATCGGGCGATTCCCTGCGATGTCATCCACCTCGACATCGACTATATGGACGGCTACCGCATTTTTACCTGGAGCCCGAAGCGTTTCCCCGATCCCGCGAAACTGATCGCAGACTTGAAAGCAGCCGGTTTTAAGGTTGTCACCATTGTCGATCCCGGTGTCAAGTACGAACCGGAAGGAGATTATGAAGTATTCGATCGGGGTGTGGAAAACGACTATTTCGTCCGCACCGCAGAGGGAAGGCTATTCCACGGTTACGTTTGGCCCGAAAAAGCGGTGTTTCCCGATTTCCTGCGGCCAGAGGTGCGCCAGTGGTGGGGCGAATTGCACAAAAACCTTACAGATATGGGTGTTGCGGGGATTTGGAACGACATGAACGAACCTTCGATCGCCGAACGGCCTTTTGGTGACGGCGGCGAACACATCAGCTTTCCTCTGGATGCACCGCAAGGCCCGGAATCCGATCGCGCTACCCACGCCCAAACGCACAATTTGTATGGGTTAATGATGGCGAAAGCTTGTGCTGAGGGGTTGCAAAAAGTGCGATCCTCTTCGAGGGCTTAGCTAACGAACGAGCGATCTTTTGTGCTGACGCGATCGGGTTTTGCGGGCGTTCAGCGTTACTCCTCGGTATGGATGGGCGACAATCAATCGCTGTGGGATCATTTAGAAATGTCGATGCCGATGCTTTGCAATATGGGGCTTTCCGGCGTGGCGTTTGTTGGTTGCGACATCGGCGGTTTTGCGGAGAATGCAACCGCCGAAATGTTCGCGCGGTGGATGCAGGTGGGGATGCTGTATCCCTTGATGCGCGGTCATTCGGCGATTAGTACGGCGCAGCACGAACCGTGGGTTTTTGGCGATCGCACTGAGAAGATTTGCCGCGAATACATCAATTTGCGCTATCAGTTGTTGCCTTACATTTACACGTTGTTTTGGGAAGCTGCAACGACGGGAACACCGATTTTGCGACCGCTACTATATCAATTTCCGCGCGATCGGGCAACTTATCATCTTTACGATCGAGTATTACTCGGCCCGTCGCTGATGGCTGCACCTGTTTATCGGCCGGGAGTTGAACACCGCGCCGTGTATTTGCCGGAGGGGACTTGGTACGATTGGTGGACGGGCGAATGCTATCAGGGCCCGACGCACATTTTAGCCCATGCGCCTTTGGAGACAATGCCGCTTTACGTGCGGGGCGGGGGCATAATTGCGATCGCACCTGTGAGACAATTTGTGAGCGAAGAACCGCTTGAGTCATTAAAAATGCGAATTTGGCCCGGAAGCGGTGAATGGACGCTTTATGAGGACGACGGACACAGTTTTGAACACCAAAAAGGTGTCTGGGCTACGACTAATTACAAGGTGTATTTGGAAGGGGAAAAAATCATCGTTGAAATTGCCGCGCGCGAGGGTCAATTTTTGATATCAGAACGCGAAGTTATTGTGGAAGTTGTTGGCGTTGGCGAACAGCGATTTACAGATGATGGTACGGTGCGGCGTTTGACATTTGGGTAGTTTGATATTTGCAGCTTTCCCACTAACCCGCCGGGGGTTAAAACCCCCGTCTCACAGCTCAAGTCCACTTAAGTGGACTGAAGAAACAGCCTAGCAGACTTGATGTAAATCCTGTACATATTGAGAGGCACTCCTGTTCAAACGAAGCTAACCAACTCAAATTCTAAATATTAACCAATAGTCCTCTTTAGAGGACTTTAGATATGAGACAGGGATTTAAATCCCTGGCGGCCTAATTGTTAGCGAACTATATTACTTGACGACTACTGTTATAATACAGCAGGAGGAGATGAACAAATAAAATTATTGCGATTGAATTATGCAACCTATCCAAATTACCACATTCCAAGCTCTGTGGCGCAGCTTGGGCCTGATAATCAAAGCCGCACCAATTGAACTCCGCAATTTAATATTACTCAACATCATCGGCGGTGCTGCCCCCTCTGCCGTGCTATTTTTAGATAAATTAATCATTGATGAAGTATCTCGGTTGCTGTCGCAAACCCAAACATCACAGCCCTTTGCTTTGATGCTTTCCCGGCCAATATTGCTGTGGAGTATTGGCGGAGTCTTAAGTCTCAAGTTAGTCGGTGATGCCCTAGACACAATGAACTCTTTTGTGGCGACATCTTTGCGCGATCGCGTTCAAGGCTTTGTCGAAGGAAAAGTCCTGGAAAAAGTCGCCAATTTCGACGATATTGCCCTGTTTGAAAACCCCGAACTATTAAATATAGTAGAACTCGCAAAAAGCGGAGTATCCAAAATACAGCAACTAGCCTTTACCATCAGCATGACAATCACGGGAATTTTTATATTTATTCCATCGATAGGCCTTGCTGCTGCAATAGCTTGGTGGGTGCCATTGCTGATGTTAATCTCCTCATCTCCCTCAATTTATACCCAAAGAAAATATAGCAGAATCATCTGGAGAGTTCAAAGAAAGCAAGCTAAAATCAGCCGCGAAATGAACTTATCCGCTAGAGTCTTGACGGACGAAGAATATGCTAAAGAATTGCGTTTGTTTGGCTTGCAAGAACTTTGGCTCAAACGCTGGCAGGGTCAGTTTTTGCAATTTTTTAGCGATATGCAGCAAATCCGAAAAAAAGGAGCTTTTGTTGTACTTTTCTGGTCGATGTTTAGTAGAATCGGAGTGGCTTTGCCATTTATTTATGTAGTAATGGGAGCTTTGGGTGGCCGGTATACTTTGGGCGATTTAGCACTCTATTCTGGTTTGATTGTCCAAGTAAAGCAAAGTTTGCAGATGCTGATTAGCACTTCTACTAATTTGTACGATATCTCTCTCAGCGTTAGTCCGATTTTTCAACTGTTGGAACTCAAACCCGAGTTGCAGTCTCCGCTTGTGGATGTGGCATCTCGCCTGCCTAGTTTACCTGAGGGCAGCAAAGATTCTGACGTGACGAAAGATAAAATTGGCATCGAGATTAAGCATCTATCTTTTTGCTATCCCGGTAGCAATAAAAGCACGGTTGAAGATATCAACTTAACGATTAATCCGGGTGAAATGCTAGTGCTTGTTGGTGAAAATGGCGCGGGTAAAACAACTCTTGGCAAACTCCTCGGTCGCCTGTACGACCCGACAAGTGGTACGATCGCCTGGAACGGCAAAGATTTGCGATCGTACTCTCTAGCATACGTGCGATCGCGCATCGCCGTCGTTATGCAAGATTACGCCCGTTTCCCCTCCACAGTTCGCGAAAACGTCGGTTTCGGCGAGTTGCTTTCACTGTCGGATGACAGCGCAATTAACGAAGCTATTTCCGAAGCAGGGATTGCAGCTAAAGTCAACAGTTTAGATCAAGGTTTAGAAACACCGCTGGGGAAACAATTAGAAGACGGCATAGACTTATCGGGGGGACAGTGGCAAAGAATTGCGATCGCCCGCGCCTTAATGCGGCTTGACACAGCCGAAGTGCTAATTTTTGACGAACCAACCGCCGCCCTCGACCCCAAGACAGAACACGAAATTTACAGCATCTTCCGCCAAATAGCCGCCGGGAAAACAACAATAGTCATCAGTCACAGATTGGGATTAGCAAAAATTGCCGATCGTATCGCCGTCATGGAAAATGGTAAAATAGCAGAAATAGGAACTCACGACGAATTGATAGCATCAAACGGAATTTACTGCTCAATGTTCACCCGTCAAGCTAGCAGCTATATTTAGTCAACAGTCAACAGTCAACAGTTAACTGTTAACTCTCAACTGTTGACTATCTGCCCGTCAACGTATCCGCATAAGGATCGGGCAAAGCTTGCTGCACTTCAAGCGACAAAGAATCTCCAGTCAACGGTTGGCTAATCAAATTTTTTTTTACCCCATCACCCCGGCGATCGCGCTCTTGCAACTTCAGCAATTCCTCTTGATAAAGAGCAACAATTCGCCCTAAACTCACCACCAGATCATCCCAATTATCATCTCCTACCAACTTCTCAGAAATTCCCTCAAATAACTCTCCCGCTTGCCTTTTTTGAACATAAGCTTTCAACAGCTTTCCCGACTTTTGCAAAACTGCCTGATAAATTTCCCCATCTGACCACCACAACCCCTGTTGACTCAGCAGCCAAGTCAAAATATACTCGCGAGCGTGTTGCTCCTTCACCCAGGCCGCGAGATACTGCAAATCTTCCATAGTTACAGTCTCCTAAATCTTGCTCAAAATGTCCGCTTGTTTGTATCTACCGTTACTGCGATCGACTGAATATCTGCTTTATTATCACCCGCCGAGCTCTTTAATATCCCTTAAATCTTAAAAAAACCCTACTGATTTACCAAACAGCAATTCTTAGAATATAAAAATAAACCTAAACCTCCTCGGTCTATTGTCCAATACTTTTAGTCCACCGGAAAGCGGTACACCCCGCCTCGCTTTCCTCTCTCGCAAATCTATCCTCAAGCGGGAACAACCAGCGGGTTATTAGCATGACAAAGCAAAATTTTGGTTTAATCGGTCTAGCAGTGATGGGCGAGAACCTAGCGCTCAACGTCGAAAGCAGAGGTTTCTCCGTGGCTGTGTACAACCGCACAGCAGCCAAAACCGACGACTTCATGGCCCTGCGCGCCCCCGGCAAGAACATTGTAGGCACCAAGACTCTGACAGAATTCGTCGATGCCCTAGAAACCCCGCGCCGAATTTTAGTCATGGTGCAAGCTGGGAAACCCGTAGATGCGGTCATCGACCAGCTCAAACCCATGCTGTCACCGGGCGACATGATTATTGACGGCGGCAACTCGCTATACGACGACACCGAACGCCGCACCAAAGATTTAGAATCGATCGGACTGGGATTTGTCGGCATGGGCATCAGCGGCGGCGAAGAAGGCGCGCTCAACGGTGCTAGTTTGATGCCCGGCGGCACCCGCACTGCTTACGGTCTACTAGAGCCAATTCTCACCAAAATTGCGGCTCAAGTAGATGACGGCCCCTGCGTCACATTCATCGGCCCCGGCGGCGCCGGTCACTACGTGAAGATGGTTCACAACGGCATTGAGTACGGGGATATGCAGCTCATTGCTGAAGCCTACGATTTGCTCAAAAACGTTGGTGGATTGGACGGCAAGCAGTTGCAGGAAGTTTTTGCCGAATGGAATACCACAGACGAACTCAACTCGTTTTTGATTGAAATTACGGCTAATATTTTCAAGTACATTGACCCGGAAACTAAGCATCCCTTAGTTGAGGTAATTATGGACGCAGCCGGTCAGAAAGGCACCGGCCGCTGGACTGTAATGAGTGCTTTGGAATTGGGCGTGAGCATTCCGACAATTATTGCTGCTGTGAATGCCAGAATCATGTCTTCTTATAAAGCAGAGCGCGTCAAAGCTTCCCAAGAACTAACTGGGCCTAGCGCTAAGTATGAAGGCGATACTAAAGAGTTTGTCAACAAAGTTCGGGATGCGCTTTACTGCTCGAAGATTTGCTCCTACGCGCAAGGCATGGCGCTGTTGAGTGCGGCCTCGAAGTCGTACAACTATGACTTAAGTTTGAGCGAAATTTCCAGAATTTGGAAAGGTGGCTGCATCATTCGGGCTGGATTTTTGGACAAGATTAAAAAAGCTTTCAAGGACGATCCCGCGCTGCCGAATTTGCTGTTAGCGCCGGAGTTCAAACAGAGCATTCTCGATCGCCAATCAGCTTGGCGGGAGGTGTTGGCTACTGCTAGCACGCTGGGGATTGCAGTACCAGCCTTTAGCGCGTCGCTGGACTATTTCGACAGCTACCGGCGCGAAAGATTGCCGCAAAACCTCACGCAAGCTCAGCGTGATTATTTCGGGGCTCACACCTACGAACGCACCGACAAACCGCGCGGCGAATTCTTCCACTCTGAGTGGACGCAGACTGCTAAAGAGTCGCTGCAAACAGGTACTACGGACTAATTAATTTTGGTAGGGTGCGTTTCGGCGCACCTTACGAATTGATCTGGGGTTGCAAATTGTTTTGACGTTTGTTTTGGAGATAGGTTTTAATATATTCGTCGTTAAAGAGCGATCGGGCGATCGTGAGTGCTTCTTGTCTTTCTTCGTCTGTCATGTAATCATCGCCTTTTAAACCTGATGGCGGGTGTCGAGGATCGCCACCTGCATCGAGGAATCGCTGACGTGCGATCGCCATTAATTCTCCTAATCTGCGGTCTTGTTCTCGAATGATATCATGCGGTTTCGTCATAGTCTTCAAGTTCGTCTATACGAACAACCTCGCCACTTTGTAGTATAGCAGCTCTTGGTAAAACTCGACTAGGGGTTTCGATGTACCAAAAGCCCTTTTCTTCATCATATATTCTCCAGATCAGCAAGTCGAGAGTTTCCAGGGCATTGATAATTAAGTATTGGACTCCTGATGATTGCATAGGTCGATGTGTAGTTGAGCCTGTTGGCTATTTTATCACCCATTACTGACAGGATTTTCAGTTATCATTGATTGTATCCTTGCACCTATTATCAATTCTCAAAAATTCAGGTTTTTCGTAGATAATCAGTAATTAAGATCACAATGTGCTTGTGATTTTGGTAAATAAATATACTGAGGAAATCTGGTATAATAAATAATCCTTTTAAATAAATGTAATTTTATGTGGCCTTTTATAGTAGGAGGCGCTGCCGTTGCCGTTGCTATTGCGAAATCGGTAGTTGATAGATGGAAAGAAGAAGAGAAAGAAGAAGAGAAAAAAGAAGAAGAGGAAAAAAAACGTTGGGAAGAACAGATAAAACGTTGGGAAGAAGAGCAAAAACGTTTAGAAGAAGAGGAAAAAAAACGTTTATTAGACAGTGGAATTTTGGAAGTAGATGAAATGACAGGAAAAGAGTTTGAAAGATTTCTAGATGTCCATTTTAGAAACTTTGGTTATGGTGTTACTTTAACTCAAGATAGTCAAGATTATGGGGCGGATTTAATTTTATACAAAGATGGCTCAAAAACCGTGGTTCAAGCGAAAAGAAGCAAAAATCCAGTTGGTATTAAAGCAGTTCAAGAAGTAGCAGGAGCAGTCAGACATTACAAAGGAAATAAAGGAAGAGTCATCACCAACAACAGATTTACCGAAAATGCTTACAACCTTGCTGAATCTAACGACATAGAGTTATGGGATAGAAAAAGACTCATCGAATTCATCCTGACAGCTAAGAAGTGTAAATAAGATCGATTCCGGTGGCACTCATCCCGGAATTGTTGACTGTTTACTGTTAGTAGTCAAAAAATAGCAACGGAGAGGACACGGCAGTGCCGTTTCCCTACCCCAAAATAATCGCTTGCGCTCGCACCAGATGCAACCATCCCCCGATTAATTGTAGGGACACGGCACTGCCGTGTCCAGATTGTGCGTAATATCCTGTTCCCTAACTACAGTAAGTTATATATAAAAGATGCACTGCTTTCTCAGTATCTTTAATTTCACTTATTCATCATGTTACAAATTTCTAATACTGTGTTCATTCCAGATGGCGAAATCGAGATTAGTGCGATTCGCTCTCAAGGCGCGGGGGGACAAAATGTAAATAAGGTAGCGAGTGCGATTCACTTGCGCTTTGATATCCCAGCTTCCTCATTGCCCGATCGCTACAAGCAGCGTTTGTTGCAAATCAACGACCAGCGCATCACCTCCGAAGGTGTGATTGTCATCAAAGCCCAGGAACACCGCAGCCAGGAACAAAACCGGGAGGAGGCTTTGAGACGGCTGCAAGAACTGATTAAAAGTGCGATCGTCATACCGAAAAGGCGCAAACCCAGCAAAGCAACTCGTAGTTCCCAGCGCAAGCGTCTCGACAGCAAAACCAAGCGAGGGCAGATTAAAGCTCTGAGAGCGAAAATTACGGATTGATCGATGAAAGGTCGATCGGGCTTTTTGAGTTTTTAGTTGTCAGTCGGGATTTGGTGGGCCTAAGTCGTCAGGTAAATCGTTAAGCGTTTTTCCCAAAGCTTTGCAAAGAGCTTTCATTTGAGCAATGGTCAGTTCGGGTTCGTCTAATCCTCGTTCCCATTTGCTAATGGCTTGCTGAGTTAGCGTTTTTGTGCGGGTTTTGTCGGGAATTTGTTTTGCTAAGGCGGATTGCGATAAACCAACAGCCTCCCGCAAGATTTGCAGTGCTGGTATATCTTTGGACTCTTGAGTTTGTTTCTTTCGGGGCATATCATAGCAAATTCACAACCAAAGTTGTTGACAAATCGGTTAAATACAACTAAGGTTGTTTAAGAGAGAGACAACACAAAGGCGACTGCTTTAGCCGGACGGTGGAAACGCTTTGGTTTAGCGAGCTGCCTTATTTGTAGTTTCTACCCATTATGCCTGCATAGCCAAGCCTATTTTCCGAGCTTGGGTGCATGACTCAAACCCGTTTCCCTAGACATTTCCGAACCCCTGCGGGTTAGTTGTCGTTCTGCGAGGGCGATCGACTTGGTAAGTCATCGGGAATTTTAGTTACATCTAATCCTAAAAGCTCAAACATAGTTTTTAGAGAAACCTGGTACAGGTTAGCCAGTGCAGCTACGTTTTCAACAGTTGGCATGGACTTTCCTGATTCCCAGTCAGCTTGCATCCGCTCAGAAACGCCGATATGTTGTTTGACTTGAGGGCGGGTTAGCCCAGCTTGTTCTCTCAGAAGCCTTAATGGAGACTTCTCCTTTTCTTGCAAATTTTCTTCCACAGTGCATGAAGTTTGTTTCATGAAGCTAACCTCTTGACTTGGTTGTTTTGATGAAGTACACTTCATGTAGAGCCACCCAAAAAAAGGCGGCCGGGCGAGCCTACTTTCGTCAAAATGCAGGTTTGAAGAACCGCCTTACTTGTAGTCTCTATCAATTGTGCTTGCATACCCAAGCGTATTTTCGGGGGTTGGGCGCATACCTCAAGCCTATTTTCCTCAAGCCCGAGGAGGTGATGCCATGTAAAATGTCGATCGACCTCACAGGACAGTTTAAAATTGTATCAAATATCAAGACCATGATTTAGCTCTGTTTGTTAGCTGCCCCTCGGGGGTACGTAATCATCAACAAGCCCTGAAACATCTAGCCCGATCGAGTGACAGAACTGTTTCAAGCTAATATTTAGGGCTGTACAGATGGCTATTGCAGTATCAACTCTGGGTTTTTGTTTTCTTTTTTCTATTGAATACAAAGTATCTTCAGAGACTTTCCCCGTCAGTTGCTGGCTAAGCTCTCGGCGACTAAAGCCCCTGCATTCTCTAATTTCTGCAAGGCTCATTTCGTATAAATCCCGTACTTCTTGATTCATGGTGCAGAATATTTCGTAGTTTACCCTTAACAAAAGCAGTAAGTCTGACTAAACTACGAATAAGGACATAGCAAAGCGGTTGGGCGAGCCTCCTTTCGTCAAAATGCAGGTTTGAAGAACCGCCTTAGTTGTAGTGTCAATCAATTGTGCTTGCATACCCAAGCGTATTTTTGGGGGTTGGGCGCATACCTCAAGCCTCTGTTTCTCAACGCCGAGGAGGTGATGCCATTTAAAAGGTCGATCGACCTCACAGGAGTGCCCAGCTCAAAATTGTATCAAAGATCCAGACCAAAACTTCTACTTTGCGATCGCACAACTTCCGTGCTATCGTGCCCTTTCTCGAACCATTCCAGATAATGTCCACATCAATTGACAACTTCTACCTAGGCGATGTCGCCTCCAACTTTCACTTTGCAGGCCCGCTGCTAGACTTTGAAGAAGAAATCCAGAATCAATCTCCCTTTCACGATTTAGACTACCTGACAGGCGAAATTAAAAGGGGATTCCTAGACTACGTGCGTCAAGGAATCATGCTGGACGCGATCCGAAAACTGCGATTGTACAAACACAAGTTCAAAACTTTTAAAAGTTACTGCGAACAAGCATTAGGCCGACAGTATTTTTACTGCACGCAAATTATCAAATCTGCTGGCATTTGCCTGCGCTTAATTAAAGCCGGATTTGAGATTTTGCCGAGCTGCGTTGCTCAAGTTGTCCCTTTGTTCAAACACGCAATCACCGACCAATACGGCGACAGTCCTTTACAGGAAAAGTGGCAAGAAGTTGTTGATGTCATACCAAAAGAAAGAATTACGGCAGTAACTATTGCCGAAACTGTTGACAACAATCCCAACCTCCGGCTCAAACAAATTCGGATTAAAACCGACACTTACGCCCTTTTAACGAAAAAAGCAGCCGCAGCCGGACTGTCAATTTCGGAATTTTTGGCAAGGTTGGTTGACGAATACAATCCGAGAAATTTAGAGCAGCCAGCGGAACATACTCCCGAACAAGAGGAGATTTTAGACCAATTAGACGCGGAGTTTAAGAAGCCGGCAACGGAACAGACTTCAACTTCTGCCCAAGGAAAAGTTAAGTCTAAAGGTTTTGGAGTCAAAATTGAGCCTAAAGGTGGTAAAAGGGAAGTAAAGGCGAAAAGTTCGGAAGGGGAAGTAAAGGCGAAAAGTTCGGAAGGTGAAGTTAAGTTGAAAAATCGGCAAACTGAAATCAAAGCCGAGAAACAGTCGAATTCATTTAAAGAGAAAAATCATGAAGTCATCTGCCCAAAATCCAATCATGCGTCAACTGAAATTAATGGAGGTTCAACTGAACGAAATTCAGTGCCACCTTATTAAAGCCACTGTGTTGAATTGGTGGCAAATAGTTTTGCCTGACGGACAGAAGATTGCGATCGAGCACGCGGGCGGCGGACACTGGATTTTTCGGGCTAACGGGCTTGAGAAATCTCATCCAGAAGTGCGGCTAGCGGTGTTAAGGGCGATCGCCCAAGGCTGTCGCAGGTAAGTTATCAGGGGGTTTTTCCCTTGACGCATCAAGTGTTACGGGTAAGGACACGGTTCAGTACCGTGTCCCGGAAGGGACTGGTGGACTGCAGGTGTGGTGGGCAATCGGATTTGAGATGATTTGGGGATGCAGGGGGGCGATCGACATTAGTTGCGTTTACTGTCGCAATTTCCCAACTGTGGGGCAAAGTTTAAGGTTCCCGCGTTGTGGGCCCTGGGCTGGTGTCAATGATGTTTTATGGGGTTTGGGGAGATGACGGAGTATCATAAGTAGCTAGACAAAATTAATTACATAGTTTTCTCCAAATTCTTTCAGGATTTTTTCCACAGATGTAACAAAAGTT